>JAFSRR010000084.1 GCA_017446025.1 Bacteroidales bacterium
CCAGACCTTGGGCTGCGATTTCAAGCTCTTCGGCGAGTTCATTCCCGGCACCGACTCGTGGATCACCCTCTCACTGATGGACAGCAAGGAGCGCATCGACGGCTACACCATCCCCAGCCCCAACGAGCAGCGCTACAATGTGTCCATGTTTTTCCGCGACTATCTGCCGCGCAATCCCAAGTATTCGATGACGTTGAGAATGGTTTGGGCCGACGGTCTCAGCTTCGGACCGCCATCCATGCCCAAACGCTATGCCATAAACCGCATGAAGCCCTACCGCCGCCTCGACATTGGTCTGTCGCGGCTGCTCGTGGGCGGCGAGGACAAGCTCCTGCAAAAAGCCTGGCTCCGCAGCGTCAAAGACATCTGGATCAGTCTGGATTGCTTCAACCTGCTGGGCATCGACAACACCAATTCCTACTACTGGGTACGCGACATCGCCGGCCAGGAATGGGCCATCCCCAACTACCTCACCGGCCGCCAGCTCAACTTGTCCCTATCGGTCGATTTCTAAACCATTTTGCTATGAAAGAAAACAACAAGCCCTATACACTCGACCGCGTGGTCAGACTGGTTATCGCCCTGGCCGTGGCCATTGTGCTTGGCCTGCTTGTCAAAAGGCTGAGCGCCGTACTGCTGCCATTTGTCATCGCCTGGCTGCTGGCCTACCTCATCTATCCGCTGGTCAAGTTCTTCCAGGACAAACTGCACTTCAAGTACCGTCTTCCCTCGGTCATCACGTCGGTTGCTCTGATTCTGGGCATCCTCATTGTCGGCATCTGGCTGCTCTACCGGCCCATGCACACCGAAATACAACGTGTCGGGGTACTCATCGACCATTTCATCAGCCAGCCCGATCGGCTCAACCTGCCTGCCGAATGGACCGCTTACCTCAAATCCTATCTGGCCGGCATCGATGTAGAAGGGCTTCTGAGCATCGAAAATATCGAAAAAGTGGCCAAGCATCTGCTTCCCGGGGCCAAATCCGTGCTGTCGGCCTCCATGTCTCTCCTGCTCAACCTGACCATCGTATTGTTTGTGCTGCTCTACTTGGTTTTCATCCTGATCGACTATGAAAAACTCTCTAGCAGCTGGATAGAGCTGATTCCTGTCAAATACCGTCAATTCGCCCGCGGACTCTACGAAGATCTCGAAGCCGGCATGAACGCCTATTTCCGCGGCCAGGGTCTGATTGCCCTCTGTGTGGGCATCCTGTTCGCCATCGGGTTCCGCATCATCGGACTGCCCATGGGCATCACCTTCGGTATCTTCGTGGGAGTTCTCAACCTCGTGCCCTATATGCAGTCCCTGTCCATTCCGGTGGCCATCCTGCTGGCCCTGATCAAAGCAGCCGAATACAACCAGGACATCTGGATTGTGCTGCTCAGTGTGGGCATCGTCTATGCCGTGGTACAGACTTTCCAGGACACAGTGCTCACCCCGCGCATCATGGGCAATGCCACCGGCCTCAAACCGGCCATCATTCTCTTGTCGCTGAGTATTTTCGGCTCGCTGTTCGGCATCCTGGGCATGATCATTGCCCTGCCCTTCACCACCCTCATCATCTCCTACTACAAACGCTTCGTCATTGCGCGTGAACCCCTCGACTCCCCGGAAAAAGAAGCGGAATGATTATTATCTACAATAGCTGACGATCAAGCCTCCTCGAAGGTTTCGAGGCTGAAGTCGGTGCCGTCGAAGACACCATAGCTGAACTGTTCGATCCAGTCGCCCAGAATGATGACGCGGCTGCGGCAGGCCAGTTGCAGATCGAGCAGGATGTGCCGGTGGCCAAACACGAAATAGTCGGGCACATCGTCGGGATGGGCGGCCACGTAGTCCTTGGCATAGGCCACCAGGTATTCCTTGTCTTCACCCAGATAGACCTGACAACCCTCCTTCTTGCGCTTGTAATAGCTGTGGCGCGACCACTTCAGGCCCAACCATACACCCCAGGTGGAAGGCATCACATGGGTAAAGAGCCATTGGGCCGTGCGGTTGTGGAAGAGCCAGTCCAAGAAATGTGTGCCGCGCGAGGGATCGCCCAGCACATCGCCATGGTCGATGAAAAAGCGCTTGCTGCCCAGGGTGATCAGCAAAGGATCGGTGACGACCTGCACACCCAGTTCCTGCTGCACGTAGCTGTAGAGCCAGACATCGTGGTTGCCAGTAAACCAATAGACGGGGATGCCGGTATCGGTCATCTCGGCCAGGCGGCCGAAGAAACGGGCAAAACCTTTGGGAATGAGATATTTGTATTCATACCAGAAATCTATCATGTCGCCCAGCAGGTAGAGCGCCTCGCAATCGGGGCGGATACTGTCGAGCCAGCGCACCAGCTTTTTCTCGTTTTCACGGGAAGGCACCCCGGCCATGGAGCCCAGGTGGGCATCGCTTACAAAATAGATTTTCTTGTCGCTCATGATCAAGTAATTATCGGAAGACTACATCAGGCCGAGCTCCAGTTTGGCCTCCTCGCTCATCATGTCCTTGTCCCACTCGGGCTCGAAAACCAGCTGGACATCGACCGATTTCACCCCCTCGATATTTTCCACCTTCTGGCGGACATCCTCCAGGATATAATCGGCCATCGGACAGGAAGGCGCCGTCAGCGTCATGTCGATACGGACATCGCCCGCGTCGCCCACCTCGACCTTGTAGACCAGGCCCAGGTCATAGACATTGACCGGAATCTCAGGATCATAGACCGTTCGGAGCATCCGCACGATCTCCTCCTCTATCTTCAGAAACTCGTTGCCTTCTTCCATTTTTCTTTTTCCTGGGGACAAAGATAGTGCATGCCGCTCCCAAACGCAAAAGTTTTTCATTACAACAACCCCTCGTCGGCGTAGCTGAAATATTTGCCGTCGCCGACGATGACATGGTCGAGCAGAACGATATCCACCGAACGGGCCGCCGTCTTGAGCCGCGCCGTGAGGGTGTTGTCGGCCATGCTGGGCCGCAGGCTGCCCGAAGGATGGTTGTGGCAGAGCACGATGGCCGTGGCTCTCAGTTCCAGCGCCTGCTTGAGCACCACCCGCATATCGACCATGGTCTCGTTGATGCCGCCGCTGCTGATACGGCGCAGGTCGAGCAGCCGGTTGGACGAGCCCAGGAAGAGCGCCCAGCACTCCTCGGTGGGCAGGTCGGAAAGCAGCGGAAACATCTGGTCGAAAATCTTCTGGCTGGTGTTCAGCACGGGCCGCTCACGAGCTTCCGACATGGTGCGCCGCTTGCCCAGTTCGAGCGCCGCGATCACGCTCACCGCCTTGGCCGCCCCCACGCCGTTGAACTGCCGGCACAGGTCCTTGGCCGAGAGTTTGTTCAGTGCCGACAGGTTGTTATCGACCGAAGCCAGGATCCGCCGGGCCAGCTGAAGCGCGTTCTCCTCACGCGAACCCGAGCCCAGGATGAGGGCCAGCAGTTCCGAATCGCTCAGGGCGGGAGCACCCTGCCGCAACATTTTCTCACGAGGGCGGTCATCTTGCGCCCATTCTTTGATCGAAAGGGGACGTGTCAAGTCCTTGTTTTCTTTGTAGTTCATGGTATATTATTATTAGGTTGATAATAAATTAATCCAAAAGTTCAAAAATAATCCGCCCGTCAAAACCGGCAGGCGGACTATTGATTTATGCCCGATACTAGCGGACGCGCTCTACATAGGCGCCGTTGCGGGTATCGACCTTGATCTTCTCGCCCACTTCGATAAACAGCGGCACGCGAACCGTGGCACCCGTCTCGACGGTGGCAGGCTTCAGGGTGTTGGTAGCCGTATCGCCCTTCAGGCCGGGCTCGGTATAGGTCACTTCGAGAATGACACTGACAGGCAGATCGACATAGAGCACGGTTTCCGATTCGGCGTGAGTCACCACTTCGCACATCTCGCCGTCCTTGAGGAAAGCCACACCGTTGATCTGTTCGGCAGGCACGGTGATCTGTTCGTAGGTTTCAGCGTGCATGAAGTTGTAGCCCATGTCGTCCTTGTAGAGGA
The DNA here is from genome assembly GCA_017446025.1 of Bacteroidales bacterium. Classification (GTDB taxonomy): domain Bacteria; phylum Bacteroidota; class Bacteroidia; order Bacteroidales; family UBA1402; genus UBA1757. The sequence goes on from JAFSRR010000084.1 coordinate 3,992, forward strand.
ACTGGTAGGGACGGCGCTCGATACGGACCTCATCGACCTTGACACCCGAGTTGAAAGTCTTTTCCAGGATACGTCCGGTCGTGACGTTTTTCAGCTTGGTACGCACGAAAGCGGCACCCTTGCCGGGCTTGACGTGAAGAAATTCGACAATGAAATAATAGGCACCTTCCAGTTCGATGCACATTCCGTTCTTGAAATCAGCAGTTGTTGCCATAAAAGATATTTCTCTGGTTAATAATTGTCTGAGTGACGGTTACAAAGCTCCTGCCTTTCGGGGGCGGGGAACTCAGGTGCAAAGTTGCACAAAAACTTCCACATCTGCAAAAAATTTCACGCAGGAGTTTGACGGAATAAAAAAAAGGACTACCTTTGCGTCCGCAAAAAACGAAACAACAAAAAACATATAACGATGAAGAGAACATTCCAACCCTCCAACAGAAAAAGAGCCAACAAGCATGGTTTCCGCGCCAGAATGGCTTCCGCCAACGGTCGTCGCGTATTGGCCAGCCGTCGTGCACACGGCAGAAAGAAATTGACAGTATCCGACGAAGAACGCATCAAGGGTTGATTCCTACTCGGCTGTAAACAAAGCAAGCCCGACTTCATGTCGGGCTTTTTTTGTTGCATTATTTCAATAATGTATCTAACTTTGTAAGGATAACCAGCCATCCTCACCAGCATGAAAGCAACCCCTAAAAAGATTCTTATCAACCTGCTGATATTCGCCATTTTATCCTTCCTGATCATCCTCGGGTTGGAAATCTGGCTGCGTCACTACACCCACCACAACCAGGCCATCCTCGTGCCCGATGTCACCACCCTCAGCCTGGACGAGGCCACGGCCGCCCTGCAGGCCCGCCAACTCCGCTTCGAAGTGGTCGATTCCATCCACGACAGCAGCCAGCCTGCCGGCGTGGTGCTCGAACAGCGCCCCCTGGCCCAGGCCAAGGTCAAGGTGAACCGCATCGTCTTCCTCACCATCAACGCCCAGGAAGAAAAATACCAGCCGGTCCCCTTTGTCAAGGACTTCTCCCAGCGTCAGGCCACAGCCACCCTGGAGGCCGTCGGCTTCACGGTGGGCAACATCATCTTCGTCCCTTCGGAATACCGCAACCTGGTGCTTGACATCCAATACCAGGGCACCAGCATCCAGGCCGGCACCACCCTGCCCGTCGGCACACGCCTCGACCTGGTGGTCGGTCACGGACGCAGCACCGACCAGATACGCATCCCCGACTTCATTGGCAAGAAAATGGATTCCGTCTTCCTGATCGCCCACACCTACAGCGTCAACATCGGCAAGATCAACTACGACGTGACGCCGGCCAACGACAAAGAGTCGGCCAAATACTTCGTCTATCAGCAGGAACCCTCCGCCGGCACCTTCTACCCGGTAGGCAAGCGCATCGATCTGTGGATGAGTTGCAATCCCGACGTATTGCAGCCCGAAAAACCCGACACACCGTTCCTGCCCGCCAATTAGCTATGAATTTCCAGAGCGACTGGCAGACGGATGATTTCTCCGAAGAAGATATTTTCCAAGAGGAGAAAGAGCGCTACGAGCAGTGGCATTTCACGGCCGACCCCGGCCAGACCCTGCTGCGCATCGACAAGTTTCTGGTCGCCCACATTGCCAATGTCTCCCGCAGCCGCATCCAGGAAGCCGCCGACAACGACATGATCCTGGTGGGCGGTTCCCCCGTCAAGTCCAACTACCGCGTCAAGCCCGGCGACGAGATCAGCGTCATGGTGGGTTACCGGCCGGCCGAGACCGAAGTGCTGCCCGAAGACATTCCCCTCGACATCGTTTACGAAGACAACGACCTGATGGTGGTCAACAAGCCCGCCGGCATGGTGGTGCACCCCGGTCACGGCAATTTCACCGGCACCCTGGTCAACGCCCTGGTGTGGCATTTTCGCGAGCATCCGGAGTTCCCGGCCGACGACCCCCGTCCCGGGCTGGTCCACCGCATCGACAAAGACACCTCCGGGCTGCTGGTCATCGCCAAGAACCCGCAGGCCAAGGCCCACCTGGCCGCCCAGTTCTTCAACAAGACCACCCAGCGGGCCTACCAGGCGCTCGTTTGGGGCAATTTCCAGGAAGATTCGGGCCGGGTGGACTGCCCCATCGGACGCAGCCGGCGCGACCGTCTGCAGATGACCGTCTATCCCGAAGGAGACGAAGGCAGCAAGCCGGCCGTGACCAACTACCGCGTGCTCGAGCGCTTCGGCTATGTCACCCTGGTCGAATGCCGGCTGGAGACAGGCCGCACCCATCAGATCCGCGTCCACATGAAACATCTGGGCCATCCCCTGTTCAACGACGCCCGCTACGGCGGCGACGAGATACTCAAGGGAACCCGCTTCACCAAATACCGCCAGTTTATCGACAACTGCTTCGGCACCTGCCCCAGGCAGGCCCTGCATGCCAAGACCCTGGGCTTTGTGCATCCCGTCAGCGGCAAGGAACTGTTTTTCGACAGCCCCCTGCCCGACGACATGGCGCAGCTCATCGACAAATGGCGCAAATACACCGCCTCGCGCGAGGAGATAATGGAACAGGACAACTAAACGACCAACGCGGCGCCAAGCCGCAAACAAGAAATAGAACAAACCGAGTTATGAAGAAAATAGCCATTGTAGCCGGAGGCGATTCCTCCGAATATGAGGTTTCCCTGAAAAGTGCCAGGGGCCTCTACTCCTTTATAGATCATCAGAAATACCAGGTATGGATCGTCATCCTGCACGGCCGCGACTGGCAAGCCTGCCCCGAGGGGATCGACAGCCCGGCACGCGCCGCCATCGACCGCAACGATTTCAGCTTCACATGGAAGGGCCAGAAGACCTGCTTCGACCTGGCTTGGATCACCATCCACGGCACACCGGGCGAGAACGGCATCCTGCAAGGCTATTTCGACCTGATCGGCCTGCCCTACCAGTGCTGCAATGTGCTGGCCGCCGCCCTCACCTTCGACAAATACACCTGCAACCACTACCTGGGCGCCTTCGGCATCCGCACGGCCCGCAGCATCCTGCTCCACCGGCCCGAGGAATTCGACAAACAGGAGATCGTCCGCATCTGCGGCATGCCCTGCTTTGTCAAATCCAACGTGGGCGGTTCCAGCTTCGGCACGACCAAGGTCAAAGAGGCCGGACAGCTGAAAGAGGCTGTCGACATTGCCTTCCGCGAAGGGCCCGAAGTCATCGTGGAAGCCTTCCTCGACGGCACCGAAGTGACCAGCGGCTGCTACAAGACCAGCCGGCGCACCGTGTGCCTGCCCCTGACCGAGGTGGTCAGCCACAACGAATTCTTCGACTACAACGCTAAATACAACGGTGAGGTGGAGGAAATCACCCCCGCCCGCATCCCCGACGCCGTACGCGACGAAATCCAGGCCACCACTTCACGCATCTACGACCTGATCGGCTGCCAGGGCATCATCCGGGCCGACTACATCATCTGTCGCGACGGCATCTACCTGCTCGAAGTCAACACCACCCCGGGCATGACAGCCACCAGCTTCATCCCCCAGGAAGTCCGCGCCAACGGCCAGCAGATGGGCGATGTCATGGACGAGATCATCACCGACATACTCAAATAGCCCGCATGGACTCCTTCGACGACATACGCTCCTATCGCCAGGCCGACTACCAGGCCGCCATGACGCGGCTGTGGAACCAGCCCCAGTTCTTGTCGCTGCTGCCCAAAGTGCCCTTTGTCAAGGATGCCGCACAGCTGCGCGAACAGGCCCTCGCCCTGCCCTCCTTGCAGGCCTTCCACGAGCACGTAATCATACCCCTGCTGAGCCAGCTCAGCGCCATAGGCACCAGTTCTTTAAGCCAGGACGGGCTGGAAAATCTCGATAAAAGCAGCGGCTACCTGTTCATCTCCAACCACCGCGACATCATCATGGATTCCATCCAGCTCAACTGTCTGATGTGCCGGCAAGGCATGGAGGCCAGCGAGACGGCCATCGGCGACAACCTGCTCATCCAGCCCTGGATCGCCGACCTGGTGCGTCTGAGCAAATGCTTCATCGTGCGCCGCGGCCTGTCGGTCAAGGAGCAGATGACAGCTTCCCGCCAACTGTCGGCCTATATCCGCGACTCCGTCTGCCAGCGCGGACAATCCATCTGGCTGGCCCAACGCGAAGGCCGGGCCAAGACATCGGACGACCGCACGCAGAAAAGTATATTAAAAATGTTAATAATGAGCGGTAGCGGTAACATTCTGAGCGATTTGGCATCTTTGAATCCGGTAGCGCTGAGCATTTCGTATGAATACGATCCCTGCGACTACCTGAAAGCCAAGGAGCTACAGCTCAAGCGAGACCGTCCCGACTTCCACAAAAAGCCGGAGGACGATCTTTTGAGTATGACCACCGGCATCATGGGCGCCAAAGGACGGGTCCACTACCACGCCAGCCCCTGCCTCGGCGGGGAGTTGCTCAAACTGGACGGCACACTGCCCAAAAACGAGCTGCTGGAACAGATCACGGCCCTGCTCGACCGGGAAATCCACGCCGGCTACCGGCTCTATCCGGGCAATTATGCCGCCCTGGAGCTGCTCAGCCGCCTGCCCGGACACGAAGAGCTGGCAGCCAGCGAAGCCTCCACAGGCCAGCCGGATTGCACGGCCGAAGAGAAGCGTCTCTTCGAAAACTACATCGAGCGGCAGGTAGCGCGCATCGACCTGCCCGACTCCGAAAAAGACAGCGGCTTCCTTCGGGAAAAACTGCTGGAAATGTATGCCAACCCTTTGATCAATTTCAAAAAAGCGACGATATGAAAAGTCTAGTCAAAACCGGTCTGATTACACTGACAGCCTTGCTGCTGTTTGCCTGCCAGGGCAAGGAAGACTATCCTGCCTACCTGCAGACCATGGCCACGGTCCACTCCACCGACGGCGTCCTCGACTATTTTACTTCCGACATCGGTGTGAAACTCAATCCGCAAGAAGGTCTCTACTGGACCGACAGCATCAAGGACGGCGGGCGCATCCTGCTGTATTTCTACACCAAGGACGATGTCAACCTGCCCGAGTGGAATGTCACGGTGACCGCCTACAAGGAAGTGCTCGTACAGGATCTCACCACCTTCGAGACCACCGACCGCGACACCCTCGACAACCAGCCGCTCAACGACCTGTATTCGGCCTGGATCGGCTACGACTACATGAACGTCCTGTTCACCAACTATGTATCGTCGGCTGAGAAAGCCCAGAAATTCGAGCTGGTCAGGGTCAAGGAAAAAGACCAAATCCAGACCGGACAGTGGCCGCTCGTCACGCTGGAACTCAAGCACAACACCCCGTCCATTACGCCCTACTACGTGCAGGAACAGGTCACCAGCTTCGACCTGCGCCCGCTCAAGGCTGAATTTGCCGGTCAGGACACCGTTTATGTCCGGTTCGGATACAAACTCGAAGAGCACTATACCCACACTTTCGTCTATGCACTCAAGTAAGCGCACTTTTCTGTTGCTCGCCCTTGGCGCGCTACTGTGCCTCGGTGCCTGCTCGCCCGACCTCTACCGCGTCAGCGACGACTTCCAGATTGACCTGGGGGTAGCCCACGCCGACCGTCAGGACAAAATCCACCTGCTGCTCGACAACGGCTATAAAATCTATCCCGAAAACTGCGACTACGTCTTTGAGACTGGCAAGCGCTACAAGTTGCACTATTCCATCACAGCCAACCGTTCCTCGCTTGACAGCGTATCGTGGTACGCCAAACTGGTGGATGTCTTTCCCATACAGATGATCCCGCTCATGTGGAATGTCGAGCCCTGGCTCATGATCCAGCCCCAGGAAGCCGTCACCATCGACCGTTTCTGGCTGGGCGGAGGATTTCTGAACGTGTCGCTCAACTACAACTGCCTGGATCACCCCGAATACCACCGTTTCCGGCTGGTCAACCAGGGCTTCAGCCACAATACGCTCACCGTCGAGTTGCGTCACTACGCGGTGGGCGACGGCACCGGCCCCGATCAGACCAGCGTCACACTGTCGTTCCCGCTGGCCAGCATGCTCTACTACCCCGAGGCGGATGTCCTCACCGTCCGGGTGACCGAGAGCAACAAAAAAGGCAATATGGTGGTCCGCTCCTACGACCTGCCGGGCGGGCGGAAACAACGCTGACCGACAGTTCTCGATCCAGCCTCCCCCTCAAAAAAACAGCGCCCCAACTTGACAGGCCGGGGCGCTTTGATTTTTATAGCAAAGGACTATTTTACACAGTTCACTGTATCATAAGCGATCATCCATTCCTCGTCGGTAGGAAGCACGAGCACCTTGGTCGTGGAATCGGCCGTCGTAATCACAGCCGTGTCGCCGCCATGCACACGGGCGTTGGCGTCGTGGTCTACTTTGATACCCAGGAACTCCAGACCGGAGCAGATTTCAGCGCGGGCATACACCTGGTTCTCGCCGATACCGCCGGTGAGCACCAGCAGGTCCAGACCGCCCATGGCGGCTGCGAAAGCACCGATATACTTCTTGACACGGTAGTGATACATGTCCATGGCCAGCGTGGCACGGGCATTGCCGGCTTCAGAGGCCGACACCAGTTCGCGCATGTCGGACGACACACCCGATACGCCCATCAGACCGCTCTTCTTGTTGAGCAGGTCGCTGATCTCACGGGGCGAGAGGTGTTCCTTTTCCATGAGATAGACCACGGCACCGGCATCGATGTCGCCCGAACGGGTGCCCATCAGCAGGCCTTCCAGGGGCGTCAGGCCCATGGTCGTGTCGATGCACTTGCCGTTCTTGATGGCAGCCAGCGAACCGCCGTTGCCGATATGGGCCGTCACGATACGCGAGTGTTCGTAGTCCATGCCCAGCACTTCGCAGGCCTTGCGCGACACATAGCGGTGGCTGGTGCCGTGAAATCCGTAGCGACGGACAGCATACTTCTGATAGTATTCGTAAGGCAGTCCGTACATATAGGCCTTGGGAGGCATGGTCTGATGGAAAGCCGTGTCGAAGACAGCCACCTGGGGCATCTGCGGAGCGATCTTCGACACTGCCTCGATACCCAGCAGGTTGGCCGGATTGTGCAGCGGCGCCAGATCGGTGCAGGCCACGATGTTGTCGATGACCTCGGGCGTGATGAGCATACTGGCATTGAATTTCTCACCGCCGTGCACCACGCGATGCCCCACGGCGTCAATGTCGTGCAGCGAGGAGATGCAGGCATATTCCCCCTTGGTCAGGATATCGAAAATAAACTCGATTCCGATGGTATGGTCCGGGAAAAGATGTTCGATGACGACTTTTTCTCCCGAGGGAGCAGTCAGTTTCAGAAAAGACGTCGGCAGGCCGATTTTTTCAATTCCCCCCTGGGCCAAAGCCTTCCGGGTTTCCATGTCGTACAGCTTGTACTTGATCGACGAGCTGCCGCAATTCAATACTAATACCCTCATTTCTTTTTAATTCCTATAGCTTGGTTACATGTAATCACAATCATTTTGTACACATCGTCGACCGAGCAGCCGCGCGACAGGTCGTTGATGGGAGCCGCCATGCCCTGCAGGATCGGGCCGATGGCTTCGGCATTGCCCAGGCGCTGGACCAGCTTGTAGGCAATGTTGCCGGCTTCCAGGGTCGGGAACACCAGCACGTTGGCATGACCGGCAATCTGGCTGCCAGGAGCCTTGGCCGTAGCCACGGAGGCCACCAGGGCGGCATCGGCCTGCAGCTCGCCGTCGATCTTCAGATCGGGGGCCATCTCATGGGCCAGACGGGTGGCTTCGACCACCTTGTCGACCATTTCGTGCTTGGCGCTGCCCTTGGTCGAGAAGCTCAACATGGCAATCTGGGGCTCGAAGCCGGCAAGATTACGAGCCGTGGCAGCCGTCGAAACAGCGATCTGGGCCAGTTCGGGAGCTGTCGGATTGGGCGTGACGGCGCAGTCGGCGAAGACCATCATGCCGTCGCAGCCGTACTGCTTGGTCTGGAGAAACATCAGGAAAGCGCCCGACACGACCGAGATGCCCGGCAGTGTCTTGACAATCTGGAAAGCAGGACGCAGCACATTGCCCGTCGAGTTGCGGGCACCGCCCACTTCACCGTCGGCATCGCCGCCCTTGATCATCAGACAGGCCAGATAGAGCGGATCTTCCACCTTGCAGCGGGCCTCCTCGATGGTCATACCCTTGCTCTTGCGCAAGTCGAACAGCAGCTGGGTATAAGCCTCTTTCTTGGCATGGTCCTTGGGATCGATGATGGTTGCCTTGTCAATATCGGCCAGGCCGTTTTCCTTGGCCAAAGCTTTGATCTCGGCCGGATCGCCGATCAGGATGATTTCCGCAACACCGTCCACCAGTATCTGGTTGGCAGCTTTCAGGGTTCTGATTTCCGTTCCTTCGGGCAGCACAATCTTCTGCGGCAAAGCCTGTGCACGGGAACGCATTTGTTCAAACAGGGTCATAATTCTACGAGTATAATAGTTTCCATATCTTTCGATCGATCGTCAAAGTGCCGGAGCACTAAGCCTTCTGCTTGGGCTTGGGCCTGGAGCCGTCCGAAGAGCCCCGGCGGCGCAGACGGCGCGCAGGACGCTCCTCCCGCAGCTCTTTCTTCTGCACAATCAGCTCATCGAGCCGGCGTTCCAGCTCGGTGGTGGTCAGGTTGCCCAGAATCACCCCGTTGTGGGCCAGGGCGATCTGCCCGGTTTCCTCAGACACGACCACGGCGATGGCGTCGCTCTGCTGGGAAATGCCCAGAGCCGAACGATGACGCAGGCCGTAATGTTCGGGGATGTCCGTACTGGACGACACAGGCAGGATGCAGGCGGCCGCCACGATTCTGTCGTTGCCCACAATCATGGCCCCGTCGTGCAAGGGCGTATTCTTGAAAAAGATGTTTTCTATCAAGCGGGCACTGATCACCGCATCGATGCGCTCGCCCGTCAGCACATAGGAATCCAGGCTCACATTCTGCTCGATGACTATCAGCGCACCCGTCTTGCTCTCGGCCATGTTCTTGCATGCCAGCACCATCTGGACGACATACTGCTTGGACGAGCGCTCCGCCTGCCTGGGCGAGAAGAGCGACACAAAACTGTTCCACTGCCGCCGGGAGCCCAGCATCACGAAAAAGCGGCGTATCTCGTTTTGGAAGAGTACGATCAGAGCAATGGCACCCACGCTCACAAATTTGTCGAGCAGACCGCCCAGCATCTTGAGCTTCAACACGTACGACACCAGCACCCAAAGGGCCAGGAAAGAGAGCACGCCGATAAAGATGTTCAGGGCGCCCGAGTTTTTCATCAGCTTGTAAACACCGTACAAAAGCAGCGACACCAGGAAGATGTCGAGTATGTTCAACAGGTTGGGAAGCATGGATCTATGTTTTGATAAGCCATATACAATTTGACACACTGCACTGCCGGTGCCACATCGTGCACGCGCAGGATATGCGCCCCACCCTTGAGGGCCAAGGCATTGAGCACCGTGGTGCCGTTGAGCGCCTCTTCGGGCTGCACATCGAGCAAGCGGCAGATCATCGACTTGCGCGACAGACCCACCATGACAGGAGCCCCCAGCAGGGCCAGGTCAGACAGGCGGCGCAGCAGCTCGTAGTTCTGCGCCAGGTTCTTGCCAAAGCCAAAGCCCGGATCAATCACGATATCGTTGAGCCCTAGGGCACGCAAGCGCTGCATACGTTCGGCCAGATAGCGGCAGATGTCTGTCATCAGGTCGTCATAGACGGGGGCTTGCTGCATGTCCTTGGGACGTCCCTGGATATGCGACAGCACATAGGGCACCTGGCAGCGGGCCGCTGTCTCAAACATGCGGCTGTCCATGTCGCCGCCCGAGATGTCATTGATCATGGCCACGCCAAACTCTTCGACAGCGCAGCGGGCCACCTCGGCGCGGAAAGTATCGACCGACAACAGAACCTCGGGATAAGACTTGCGGATGGCCTCCAGGGCCGGCATCAGGCGCGAGAGCTCTTCCTTTTCCGACACGCTGTCGCTACCCGGACGGGTCGAGCAGGCGCCAATGTCGAGAATGTCGGCACCCTCGGCAATCATCTCCCCCACCCGCGTAAGCAGAGCCGGTACCTGCTCGCAGCGGCTGCCGGCATAGAACGAATCGGGCGTCACATTGACAATACCCATCACCCGCGGCCTGTTGAGCCGCAGCAGTCTGCCATTCATTTGGAAAGAGAAAGCCATTCGAGCCTACGATGTCAATGAAGAAGCAAAAATAATGAATGCCGTGCCCAATCGCAAATTTTTATCAAAGCACTTACTCCATAAAGACACTGACCTGGCCGGCAGCAGAAGCCTTCTGACTCACCTGCGTGGAAATACGGCCGGGATTCACATCGAAACGACTCATCAGCAGTTTTCTGACAGCTTCAGCGCGTTCAAGGGCAATAGATTCCTGCTCCTTCGAGGCGGCACAGCCAACCAAGCGCACACTGGCTCTTGGGCGTGCCTTGAGATAGACAGCCAACGACGAGATCTTGCTCATTTCGCCATCCTCCAGCTCGGTGCTGTTCAAGGCAAACGTGATGTCTGCCCAGGCTTCTCCAAGCTCAGATTCCGGCTTCGTCTCCGATTTCACGGCCGGCTTCGTCTCCTGTTTCACTGCCGGTTCCGTTTCCGTCTTTTTCTCCGGTTTTGTCTCCGGCTTTGATTTCAGTTTCGATATCAGTTTCGACAATGCAGACTGCTTCGAGGCAGAAGCTGTTGTTTTTGTATTTGTAGTTTCAGGAGTAGTGGTAGCCACAGAAGCAGTGGCAACATCAACCACAGCTATTGAAGCCGTTGCAGGAGCAGCCGTTGCAGGAGCAGCTGTTGCAGGAGTAGCTGCTGCAGGAGCAGCAGGAGCA
>JAFSRR010000085.1 GCA_017446025.1 Bacteroidales bacterium
AGGGTGTAGCTGAAGCCGTTGTCCTGGATCTCGTTGCGCAGACGGCAGCACGAGGCCAGCGAGTCAGCGTTGTCGCTCATATATGTAAAGAAGGAGTGGCCTTCGGCATACATTTCGGCGGTGAAGTCGCCATATTCCTTGTCGAGCACATCGCCGTCCTTCGACAGCAGGGCCATGGTCTCGACTGGGAAGGTCAGGACGGCCTTGGTGCGTTCCTGGTTGAACCATTTCATGAAGCGCTTCTGCAACCATGACAGGGATTCCCAGTCGGGCTTGCTGCCGTTGGGGAAGACAAAGTCGCTGAAGATGCTCTGGAAATAGTATTTGTCGTAGTAAGAGATGTTCCAGAAAACGGCCTGGAAGTTGCGGGCACCTGTCGGCTGGTTGATCGAATAGACAATCTGCTCGAAATGGTCGCAGATGACTTTGTCGATGGTGCGGTGGCGGTTGGACATATCGACCACCTTGTCGGGGTGCTGGTAGTAGTCCTGACCGTATTCCAAACCAATGAAATAGTTCATGTACATGAGGAATTCAGGCGTGGCGCAAGCACCGCTCAGCATACTGGACACGATGAACACCATGTTGATGAAGCCTCCGCAGAAAGACTTCAGGTTGGTGGGCGGTGTCGAGTTGCCGCCGATGGCCTTGGTGCCGCCGATGAGCCAGGGATACATGGTGATACTGGCACAGTAGTTGGCCAGGTTGGTCTCGTCGTTCTTGTAGAGGAAATGGTTCTTGAGCAGCTCGATATAGCGGTCGGAGAGTTCCTTGCCGTACATTTCCTTGAGCCGGTCGGTGAGCAGACGGCGGTTCAAGCGGATAAAGTTGGACTTGGGCAGTTCTCCGATGAGGGTGGCAATGTTTTTCTTGTCAACATTGGCATTGGCATCGTACTTGCTGCCGGTGGCGGCATTCGAGGCATTGCAATAGTTCATCAAAAACTCCAGCTTGTCGCGCGTCTCACGGTCTTCGCTGTGACGCTTGCGGTAGAGCATGAAGGATTTGGCCACCGAATAGTAGCGCTCCTGCATCAGGGCGATTTCGACCTGGTTCTGCACTTCTTCGACGGTGATACCGTTGTAGATGTTCAGGTGACTCAGGATGGAGGTCATGATCTCCTGGGTGGCAAAACAATTGACCGATAGGAATGCCTTGGCAATGGCATTCTTGATTTTGTCGATGGAAAACGGCACTTCTTTTCCATCGCGCTTGACGATGTAAATCTCTGCGGAACTCATTTCAATAGTACTTTATGGATATTTTTTTAACAATTCCTCTATATGGATACGTCTCGAAAAACGTGATTGCAAATATATGGATTGTTATATTCAAAACAAACCATTTGGGAAATAAAATTTTTTTCTCCGGACAAAAAGTTTTCCAAAAAAATTTTCAATCATCTGTTTTACTGCACTTTAAATTTTTTGGAAGGACAAAAAGTTTTCCAAAACTGTTTTTTCTGGATAGTTTTCGCTTGACTTTTTTGAAAATTCCATCGTTTGGAACAAGAAATCATTTGGCCGGTATAGAATCTTTATCACTTGTTTTCCCTGCTTTGATTTAACATTTGGCGGCGCTCCGGAAATCCATCTTTTGGAAAAACTTTTGCAATAGGTGATTTTATCCTATCTTCGTACGGTTTTTGTCCGTTTTCGGATACATGTCGAACCCTCGCCAGGATGACCTTTGTTTTATGAAAAAATCACATCTCCCCCTCTGGGGCATGGCGCTTGCCCTGACCTTCCAGGTCTATGCCCAGACTCCCGATCCCGGCCAGCCTGAATGGCTCAATTCAGAGTTGCCTTTGGAACAGCGTGTCGAAATGATCCTCCAGCAGCTCACGCTGGAAGAGAAAGTGGCCCTCTGCCATGCCCAGGGCAAATTTTCCACACCCGGTGTGCCCCGGCTGGGCATTCCCGAACTCTGGTACAGCGACGGCCCCCACGGTGTGCGGGCCGAAATCAATTGGAACAACTGGAACTATGCCAACTGGACCAGCGACTCCTGCACCGCCTTCCCGGCACTGACCTGCCTGGCCGCCACCTTCGACCCGGACCTGGCCCGACGGTATGGCCGCGTTATCGGGGAGGAAGCCCGCTACCGCAAGAAGGATGTATTGCTCGGGCCGGGCGTGAACATCTATCGCACGCCCCTGAACGGACGCAACTTCGAATACCTGGGCGAGGACCCGTACCTGGCCTCTGTCATGGTGGCGCCTTATATACAAGGGGTACAGGAAAACGGGGTGGCCGCCTGTGTCAAGCATTACGCCCTGAACAACCAGGAAACCAACCGCGGCCATATCCTGGTCGAGGTCAGCGAGCGCGCCCTGCACGAGATTTATCTGCCGGCGTTCCATTCGGCGGCCCAGGCGGGTGCCTGGACATTCATGGGGGCCTACAATCAGTACAACGGTGAGCACTGCTGCCACAACAGCGTGCTTATCAACGATATCTTGAAAGGCCGTTGGGGCTGGGACGGCGCCCTGGTAACCGACTGGGGCGGCGCCCACGACACCCGCCAGGCTGTTTTCAACGGACTGGACATCGAAATGGGGACCTATACCAACGGCCTGACCAGCGAATCGTCGTTCGGCTACAACAACTACTATCTGGCCGACAACTTCCTGAAAGGGCTCAAAGACGGCAGTTACCCGACAGCTCTGCTCGATGACAAAGCCCGTCGCATCTTGCGGCTCATGCTGCGCACCACACTCAATCCCCGACGTCCGCTGGGGTCCTTCGCCACCGAAGCACATGCCCGCACCGGCCGTGAAATCGCAGCTGCAGGCATCGTGCTGCTCAAGAACGACAAAAAGATCCTGCCTATTTCCCCCGAAGTGAAGAAAATCGCTGTTGTCGGAGAAAACGCCACCCGCAACCTGATGCAGGGCGGCGGCAGCAGCGAGCTCAAACCCTGGCGCTGCATCACTCCCCTGCAGGCCTTGCAACGGCGCTACCCCCAGGCAGAGATTGTCTATGCCCAGGGCTACGATTCGGGCAAGGCCATGTATTCCCAGGAAGGGACCCCCACCCACGATCCGGCCCAGTTGCACGAAGAAGCCCTCCAGGCGGCCCGCGAGGCCGATCTGGTGCTCTTTGTAGGCGGGTTGAACAAGAACCATCGCCAAGACTGCGAAGCCTCCGACCGGAAAAGCTATGCCCTGCCCTTCGGACAACCGCAGCTCATCCGCGACCTGGCACGGACCAATCCCCGCCTGGTGGTGGTACTGCTCAGCGGCAACGCCGTGGAGACCGACTGGGCCTCGCAGGTGCCCGCCATCGTGCAAGGCTGGTATGGCGGCAGTGAGGCCGGGACCGCCCTGGTCGATGTGTTGTCGGGCGATGTCTGCCCTTCGGGCAAACTGCCTTTCTCCTTTCCCAAAAAACTGGAAGACAACGGTGCCATCTCGTTCGGGGAACTCTCCTATCCGGGCGACGGCAAGCGCCAGGTCTATATGGAAGACATCTATGTGGGCTACCGCTGGCACGACACGCGCAAGATTCCGGCCGCCTGGCCTTTCGGCTACGGACTGTCCTACACAAGATTCTCACTGGGAAAAGCCTCTCTGGATAAAAAGGTTTGTCTGCCCGACGACATGCTCACCATCACCCTGCCCGTCACCAATACCGGAGTCTGCCGCGGCGCCGAAGTGATCCAGGTCTATGTGAGCCAGCCGAAGGCCTCGGTCGAGCGGCCCGCCAAGGAATTGAAGGCCTTCCAAAAAGTATGGCTGGAACCTGGCGAAACCCGGACGGTGAGCATAGAAGTCCCCGTCGCTTCGTTTGCCTTCTACGACGAAAGCCTCCACGACTGGCGACTGGAAGCCGGTGATTACCAACTGCTGATAGGCACTTCTTCGACGTCTATTCAGTCTTCGTTGAAGACGAAAGTGCAATGATTTCACGACGGAGCATGTCCATTGCCGTCGTTGTGGCCCGATAGATGACCCTGGCCCGACCCCCGGCCGGCCCGAAATGACAGAGCCGGCTGTTGATGCCGCGCGCCGAGGCAACCGCCATCCAGACCGTGCCGACAGGCTTGTCGGCTGTGCCGCCGTCGGGTCCGGCAATGCCCGAAGTGGCCACGGCATAGTCTGTCTGCAGCAGCTCCCGCGCATTGCGGGCCATCTGCTCTACCACCTCCTGGCTGACAGCGCCTTTGTTTTCGAGATCGGAGGCTGAAACTTGCAGCACCCGCTGCTTGACGTCGTTGGCATAAGAGATCACCGAACCTTTGTAATAGGCCGAACAGCCCGGCATGGAAGTGATCTGATGGGCCATGAACCCGCCCGTGCAACTTTCGGCCGTCGAGAGCGTCTGACGGCGCTCCTGCAGCATGGAGGCCACCACCTCTGTCATCTTCTTGTCTTCTTTGGCAAAGACATAGTCGCCGGCCAGGGCGCAGAGTTGTTCCACCTGGGCCTCCATTTCCCGGGCCAGGCGGTCCGGATCGGGGCCCGACCCGGTCAGACGCAGCCGGATGATGCCGCTGTCGGGCAGATAGGCCAGGCGGATATGCGGCGGCAGGGACAGTTCCCAAGGTTCCAGCAAATCGGAAAGATAGCTCTCCCCTATGCCGATGGTCTGCACCACCCGGCACAGATAATGCTCGCCGGGCTTGAACCGGCGCTGCAGGCGGGGAATGACCTCTTCCCGCATCAAACCGGCCATTTCGAAAGGCACTCCTGGCAGAGAGACCAACACCTTCCCTTCTTTTTCCAACCAAAGTCCCGGAGCCGTGCCCAGTCGGTTGGGCAGGATGTCGGCCCCCACAGGCACCATGGCCTGGGTCTTGTTGGTCTCGGTCATGGCCATGCCACGGCTGCCCAGCAGACGGGCGACAAAATCGTAGGTGGGCTCATCCAGACGAAGTGTGGTGTGGAAATAGTCGCAGATGACCTTTTTGGTGATGTCGTCTTTGGTGGGACCCAGCCCGCCGGTCACGATGACGGCATCCACCTCGTGCAACGCCCCGTCTATCTCCTGCCGGATGGCTGCCGCCTCATCGCCCGTCACCACCGTGCGATCCACAAAGAAGCCGTTTTTGAGCAGCATCTCGCTCATCACGGCGGCATTGCTGTTGATCACCTGCCCGATGAGCAATTCATCTCCGATGTTGATAATCCTGATATTCATTGTAATGGTGGTTGTTCTGGTTTATATGGTCAACAAAAGGCAACCCAGGGCTGCCAGTAAAGTGGGCAAGCCTATCAATGTCCCCATCTTGAGGAAGTCGGCAAAGCGAAACTGCCAGCCATGGCCCGTCAGGATGGAGCGCCACATGATGCCGGCCAGGGCACCGATGGGAGTCAGCAAAGCCCCCAGGTTGGAACCGATCACCGTTGCATAGACGGCCGGCAGGGCTGCCGATGAAGGCAGATGGTCGATGACCGCCTGAAAGAGGACCGTCATGGGGATATTGTTGAGCAGATTTGCCGAGACAAACGACAGCAGACCGTATTTCAGCACAGTGCCGCCCTCGCCGGCCAGGGCCGCAATCCGGGCCGTCAGGCCGTTTTCGGTCAGCACCAGGGTCATGACAAACATCGACAGCAAAAATGGGATGAGGGCCCAGGGGGCTCGCTCAAGACAGGCGATGACACCTACGGGACGCTCCCGACGGGCGGCCGACACCAACGAAGCGCACACGAGCAGGCTCAAAGCCGAAAGCCCTGCGATGAACCACATTTCCAATCCAATGTAGGAAGATATCACCAGACAGACCGTACAGACTCCCAGGTGAATGAGACCCAGCACCAGGCGCAGGCGGTCGGTGATGACGATCCTCTCGGCATGGCCTTCGATCGGTGCCGCCAGCTGCCGGCGGTAGAGCAGCCACAACAAGACCATGGCCACCAACCCGGCCGCCAAAGTCGGCGCCCACATCACCCGGAGATAACTCACGAAATCCACTCCCCGGGCCGTAGCCAGGTAAATATTGGTCGGATTGCCGATGACCAGGGCCATCGACCAGGTGTTGGCCGCCACAAATTCCGCGCTCAGATAGGGCAGCGGGCTGATCCGGGCATTGCGGGCAAAAAAGCAGATGAACGGCGTAAACGACAGGATGATGATATCGTTGGACGTGAACACCGTCAAAACGGCGACCGTCACATAGAGATAGACAAACAGCTTGCGCTGGCTGGTCCGGGCCTTGAGCAGGGCGATATTGGCCAGATAACGAAAAAAACCGAACTCGTCCAGATAAATGGACAAGATGGTCATCGAGATAAACAGGATAAGGATTTTCAGCGGATTCACCGCATTGTCGGTGGTCATGATCTCCCACAGCCTGGCCCAGGGGACAGACGAGCAGAGACTCAGCACCAACACGCCACCCAAGGCCACCATCCAATAGGTGTCCATCTGTCGCCGGCCCATTCTCAGACTGGGTTTCAGCAAAACGCAGGCAAACATCGACACACAGGTCAGCAGGCAAATGACAACCGCTACAAGCATACCAGGGGATTCTGCCTGCAAAGATACACACATTTGCCATCCCTTGAACAAGTTGACGATTTTTGCCGTATCTTCGCCCTCTGAATGAGAAACAGACAGTCATGAGAATCCAGAGAATCTTTGATCTGCTCGACTGGGCGATTGAAAACTACCCCAGGGAAGACGCACTGGCCGGCAAACGCAACGGCGAGTGGGAAATATACAGCACGGAAGAGTACTACAAATATTCCCACCTGTTGGCCTACGGTTTGTATGAAATGGGCGTCCGCAAGGGCGACCGCATCGTCACCATCAGCAACAACCGGCCGGCATGGAACTTCCTGGACATGGCCATCGGCATCCTCGGAGCCGTCCATATCCCCGTCTATCCGACACTGAACGCCGAAAGCTATTACTATATCTTCAACCACTGCGAGCCTCGCATGATGGTCATCTCCAATGCCTCGCAATTGCGCAAGATACAGCCGGCCCTGGACATGATGGCCACCCCGCCTGAGCTCTACACTTTCGACGAAGTGCCGGGCCAAAAAAGGGTCTCTGACATCCTCGACCTGGGCATCGCCCACAAGAACGAGGACGAGGAGATCATCGAGCAGATCAAGAAAAGCGTCCAGCCCTCCGACCTGTTTTCCATCATCTACACCTCCGGCACCACCGGCGATCCCAAGGGAGTGATGCTCTCTCACCACAACCTGGTGTCCAACTTCGTGGCCCATGCCAAGGTGCAGATCAACGACTGCCGGCACAAAGCCCTGAGCTTCCTGCCGCTCTGCCATATCTACGAACGCAGCCTCAACTACCACTACCAATACCTGGGCATCGGCATCTACTATGCCGAAAACATGGGCACCATCGCCGCCAACCTCAAGGAAATACACGCCGACGGCTTCTGCACCGTGCCCCGGGTCATCGAGACCATTGCCGACAAGCTTTTCGCCGCCGGTCGCGACCTTTCGCTCATTCCCCGCACCATCTACAACCGGGCCATCCGTCACGGCTACAAGTTCGACTGGGAGAAACAGAACTGGTGGTACCTGCTGTGGCACCGGTTCTACGACAGCGCCGTCTATTCCAAATGGCGCGACAACCTGGGCGGCCACCGGCTGGTCATCGTCAGTGGCGGTTCGGCCATCCAGGAACGCTTCGTCCGCCTGTTCTCGGCGGCCGGCATGCCCATCTACGAAGGCTACGGCATGTCTGAGACCTCGCCCGTCATCGCGGTCAACAATCCGGCCGGCAACCGGGTCAAGATCGGCACGGTCGGCGAAATCCTGGCCGGTGTCGAAGTCAAGTTCTCGGAAGACGGCGAAATCCTGACCCGCGGACCCCATGTCATGATGGGTTATTACAAAGATCCCGACTACACGGCCCAGGTCATCGATGCCGACGGCTGGCTGCATACGGGCGATATCGGCACCTTTGTCGATGGCACCTACCTGAAGATCACCGACCGTAAAAAAGAAATCTTCAAACTCTCGGCCGGCAAGTATGTGGCCCCCCAGATGATCGAAAACAAGATCAAGGAGTCCATCTATATCGAACAGGCCATGGTCATCGGGGAGAACGAAAAGTTTGCCTCCGCGCTGATTGTGCCCAACTTCCAGGAACTGCACACCTGGGCACAGAAAAACCGCATCCGCTATCGCGACAATGCCGCCCTGATCGAGGATCCCGCCATCCATAAACTCTTTTCCAAGATCATCGAAGAGTTCAACAAGACGCTGGCCCCCCACGAACAGATCAAACGTTTCCGCCTGGTAGTGGACGAATGGACCATGTTCAACGGACTGCTCTCCCCCACCCTGAAGCTCAAACGGGCGGTGCTGTACAAAAAATACGACGAACTGATTCACGAAATCTACAACAAGGCCGAGGAAACCGATGTCAAAGGCAAGGTTTTCAGTCAAGACCTGTCGCACATTTCCTTCCAGTCGCTCAACAACATCAGCTTGAAAAAGATTACCAACGTCATCTCCGGTCGCAAGAAAAACCGGGATGAACGGGAACGGCACAAAGAAGTCAAACGGCTGGCAAAGGAGCGTCGCAAGAAAGCCAAACTGGCCCGCAAGCAGGAAAAGGCCAGGATCAAAGAACAGCAAAAACAGGCCCGCCGCGAGCGCAAAGCCGCATGGAAACAGATGAACCGTCATGACCGCAAGGCGGCCAAGCAGCTATACAAACAGGAAAAGGCCCAGGCCAAAGCCGTACAGAAAGAACTGAAACAACTCAGAAACGAAGAACGCCTGCGACTGAAAGAACAGCGCAAACAGACCCGTCGCGCCATCCGTCAGCGCCGTAAACTGGCCCGTCGCATGGAAAAACAACAGCGCAGACAAAACCATTAACCCTTAGCCCTATGTCTCTTCAATGCGGAATCATAGGATTGCCCAATGTGGGTAAATCCACCCTTTTCAACTGCCTTTCCAGCACCAAGGCGCAGGCGGCCAATTTCCCCTTCTGCACCATCGAACCCAATGTCGGTGTCATCAATGTCCCCGATGAAAGGCTCAACGAGCTGGCCAAATTGGTGAACCCTTCACGCATCGTGCCCGCCACGGTCGAGATAGTCGATATCGCCGGCCTGGTCAAGGGCGCCAGCCAGGGAGAAGGATTGGGCAACAAGTTTCTGGGCAACATCCGCGAATGCGATGCCATCATCCATGTACTCAGGTGCTTCGACGATGACAATGTGACCCATGTCGATGGCCAGGTAGATCCCGTCCGCGACAAGGAAATCATCGACTATGAGCTGCAGCTGAAAGATTTGGAAACCATTGAGAGCCGCATCGGAAAAGTACAGAAACAGGCCCAGGTAGGCAGCGACAAACAGGCCAAGATCGTTTACGACGTGCTGCTCAAATACAAAGCCGCCCTGGAGCAGGGTAAATCGGCCCGGACCGTCACGCTCGACAACAAGGACGAGGAAAAAGCCGCCCACGACCTTTTCCTGCTCACCAACAAGCCGGTGATGTATGTCTGCAATGTCGATGAAGCCTCCGCCGCCAAGGGCAATGCCTACGTGGAGGCCGTCCGTGAGGCCATCAAGGATGAAAACGCCGAACTGATGGTGGTCGCCGCCAAAATCGAATCCGAGATTGCGGAATTCGAAACGGCCGAAGAACGCGAGATGTTCCTTTCGGAGCTGGGGCTGACAGAATCCGGGGTGAACCGCATCATCAAAGCCGCTTTCAAACTGCTCAATCTGAGCACCTTCCTGACGGCTGGCCCGCTGGAAGTCCGTGCCTGGACCTACCGCAGCGGCAGCAAGGCGCCTGTCTGTGCCGGAGTGATCCATTCCGATTTTGAAAAAGGCTTCATCCGGGCCGAGGTCATCAAGTACGAAGACTACCTGCACTATGGTTCGGAACAGGCCGTCAAGGAAGCCGGCAAGATGAACGTCGAAGGCAAGGACTATGTGGTCCAGGACGGCGACATCATGCACTTCCGCTTTAACGTCTGATGGGGGAAAGGGTATTATTTCCCTTTGATAATCCGCCTTATCTCGCTCAGTTTGTTGAGCGCCTCCAAGGGTGTCAGGTTATTGACATCCAAATTCTTGATCTCGTCTCTGACCTGTGACAGCACCGGGTCGTCCAATTGGAAGAAACTCAACTGATAGCCCTCCCGCTGGCTGGCCAGGGCGTTGACCGGTTTGACAGAGAGCGTCCCTGCCCCTTTTCCTGCCCCCTGGTTTTCAAACTGCTGGAGGATATCGTTGGCCCTATTGACGATGCTTTGCGGCATACCGGCCATCTTGGCCACATGGATACCGAAACTGTGCTCACTGCCTCCCTTGACCAGTTTGCGCAAAAACAGCACCTTGTTGTCGGCTTCCTTGACCGAAACATGGTAGTTGCGTATCCTGGAGAAGGATTTTTCCATCTCGTTCAGTTCGTGGTAGTGTGTGGCAAACAGGGTCTTGGCCCGGTACCTGGGATGCTCGTGGATATACTCGACGATGGCCCAGGCAATGGAGATGCCGTCGTAGGTACTGGTGCCCCGGCCCAGTTCGTCGAAGAGCACCAGGCTGCGGTCGGAAAGGTTGTTCAGGATGTCTGCCGCCTCGGTCATCTCGACCATGAAGGTGGACTCGCCCAGGGAAATGTTGTCCGAGGCACCCACCCGGGTGAAAATCTTGTCCACCAAGCCTATTTTGGCGGCTTCTGCGGGCACGAAGCACCCCATCTGGGCCATGATCACGATCAAGGCCGTCTGACGTATCAACGCCGATTTGCCAGACATGTTCGGACCGGTGATCATCAGTATCTGCTCCGTATGGCTGTCCAGGTGCACATCGTTGGCGATGTATTTCTCCCCGTCGGGCAACTGCTGCTCGATGACCGGATGCCGGCCGGCCTTGATGTCTATTTCGTCCGAATCGACGACCTGGGGACGGAAATACAGGTTTTTTTCCGAAACATCGGCAAACGACAGCAGGCAATCGAGCTGAGCCACGATGACGGCATCCATCTGTATCAAGGAAATATAACTCACCAAATCGGCCATCAAGGCTGCGAACAGCTCACTTTCCAATTCAGCTATACGTTCTTCGGCACCGAAAATCTTCTCTTCATACTCCTTCAGTTCCGGGGTGATATAACGCTCGGCATTGACCAGGGTCTGCTTGCGTATCCAGTTTTCCGGCACTTTGTCCTTGTAGGTGTTGCGTACTTCAATATAGTAGCCGAAAACATTGTTATAGCTGATTTTCAGACTGTTGATTCCTGTCCTTTCGATTTCGCTTTCCTGCAGCTGGCGCAAATAGTCCTTGCCCGAGGCCGACAGGTGGCGCAATTCGTCGAGTTCGGCGTTGACTCCCTCGCGGAACACATCGCCCCGGTTCACTGCAATGGGCGGATTGTCCACCAGCTCTCGGGCTATCCTGTGTGTGATGTCCCGGCAAGGATCCAGGTGCGCGGTCAACTGCCGTAGGTCGGAGGCTTCCTGCCCCTGAACCTCGTTGACAGGATCCTGCAGATAGTTCTTTATTTCCTCCACGGCCAGCATGGAATTCTTCAGATACACCACGTCGCGAGGCGAAGCCCTGCCCACGGAAACCTTCGATACGATACGCTCCAAATCTCCCACCGACGCAATTTTTGCACTCAAGAACGCCCGGCATTCGGCATTGCGGTAGAAGTATTCCACCACATTCTGGCGGCTGACGATGGCCTGGGCGTCCTTCAGGGGAAACAGCACCCAACGGCGCATCAGACGTGATCCCATGGCCGTCTGGGTATGGTCGATGATGTTGAGCAGGCTTTTGCCTCCCTCATTCATCGTATGGCAGAGTTCCAGGCTGTTGATCGTATAGCGGTCCAGGCGCACATACTTGTCTTCTTCGATACGGCTCAGTGTCTGGATATGTCCCAACTGGGTATGTTCGGTCATATCCATGTAATACAGCACCGAACCGCTGGCTATGACGGCCAGCGTCATCTGCTGCAGGCCGAAGCCTTTCAGGTTCCTGGTTTGGAACTGGCGGGTGAGCCTGTTTGTGGCCGATTCCTCGGTATAGACCCAGTCTTCCATCTCGAAACGGGAGCCGCTGTAGTGAAAATGTTCTGCAAACAACGCCCGTTTGCTGCGTTCGTACAATACTTCCTTGGGCATGAACGACCCCAGCAGTTTGTCGATGTATTCAAAACTGCCCTCGGCTGTCAGGAATTCACCCGTGGAGATATCCAAAAAGGCCACTCCTGCGCGGCTCTTGTCCATGTGGATTCCTGCCAGGAAATTGTTTTCTCCGATATTGAGCACGGCATCGTTGGTCGATACACCCGGTGTCACCAGTTCGGTGACGCCACGTTTGACCAGTTTCTTGGCCTTCTTGGGATCTTCCAGCTGGTCGCAGATAGCCACGCGCTTGCCTGCCCTGACCAATTTAGGCAGATAGGTGTCCAAGGCATGATGGGGAAATCCGGCCATTTCTATCTTGCCGGCCGGTCCGTTGGATTTGGCCGTCATGGCAATATTGAGTATTTCGACGGCGACGACGGCATCCTGTCCGTAGGTTTCGTAAAAGTCTCCCACACGAAACAGCAAAACCGTTTCGGGGTATTTTGCCTTCACCTCAAAATACTGTTTGATCAACGGGGTATCTGATATTTCTTTTGCCACTGCTCTGCTTGTTTGTTTTGTCAACAACTTGTCAATAATTATTCCGGTCGTGGGGCACAACTTTTTTTGCCGGTAAAATTACTTTTTCTATTAATCAAAAACTTTCTCCCTCCAAATTTTACCTCCCTGTTTTTCCTTTTTTAATCCCAACGTTCCGATGATACTTATCAACAAAATTGTTATATCTTAAATTATTCTATTTCAACTAATTAGATATAGTTATAAACACTATCGACAGCCTATTATCATCATTCAGGTTATATTATATAAGAAGGAAAAGATAATGATAGGCTGTTGGTGTCGACAACCGGGAAAAACCTGTCCTTTCCGTGGCTGTAAAGGTAATAAAAATATTATTTTTGCGGCAGAGATGAACAGACGCAATTATCAGTCGGAAATGGACAGGCTCATTGATGAGCTGCAGCAGGCAGGACGGGTGCCCACCCTCTTGTTGCATGTCTGTTGTGCACCATGCAGCAGTTATTGTCTGGAGTATCTGTCCCGCTATTTTGAGACAACCGTTCTTTTCTATAATCCCAATATCAGTCCTCTTGCTGAATATCAGAAGAGAATGGATGAATTGAAGCGTTTTGTAGGAGAGTATCCTTTTATCCATCCTGTCAAGGTGATAACATCCGATTATACTCCTTCTGTCTTTTATGAATCGGTAAAGGGTTTGGAAAATGAACCGGAAAGAGGCAGACGCTGTCATATTTGCTATCGTATAAGACTGGAAGAAACAGCACGGCTGGCTGCAGAGAATCATTTTGATTACTTTGCCACTACCCTGACATTAAGTCCGCTCAAAGATGCTGATAAACTTAATGAGATAGGCCAGGAGATGGGAAAAAAATATCGAACCGCCTATCTGCCTTCGGATTTCAAGAAAAAGGAAGGCTATAAGCGGTCGATAGTATTGTCTGCCCAATATAAACTTTACAGGCAGAACTATTGCGGTTGTGTTTTTTCCAAGAAGGCTATTCCAGAATCTTCTGCTGATCAAGCCAGTCAAGCATCAGGGATTTGAAAATTTCATGGTAGCGGAAAGTTTCTTTAAAACCCCAGCCGTGACCACCTTCGGGAAAAATATAAAGAGAGGCCTGTATGCCATTGTTTTTCAGAGCAGTGTAGAAATCAACACTATTCTTGGGAATGACCACCCTGTCGTCATGGCTCAGGAAAAGAAGGGTTGGAGGAGTGTTTTCATTGACTTGCAGTTCGTTGGAATATAAGGTGACAAGATCATCCGAAGGATTGTCACCCAAAAGATTGTGTCTGGATCCTTTATGGGTGACATTGGCATCCATGGAAATGACCGGATAAAACAGGATACCGAAATCGGGCCGGCAGCTCAGGTGATTGAGAGAGTCCGGATCATTGGGAATACCCATGTCGAAGTGGGTGAGGGCGGTGCTGGCCAGGTGTCCGCCGGCAGAAAAGCCGGAAATACCTATTTTGTCGGGATTCAAATTCCATTCTTCTGCTTTGGAGCGGATGTAACGGATAGCTCTTTGGGCATCCTTGAGAGGTATTTCATAATGACCGTTGGGCAGACGGTATTTCAAAACGACGGCATTGATGCCGTTTTCGTTGAGCCAGGGGGCAAAGTCCATTCCTTCTTTATAATAGGTTTCATGCTGATAACCACCTCCGGGGCAAAGAATCAGCGTGACACCTTTGTTTTTGTCTTTTGAAGCCAGCGATACTGTGATACTGGTGGTGGTGACATTGCGGTAACTGCCTTTGTCGTCTCTCATCTCAGCTTCGGTAATGCCGTTGTCTTCGGGCACACCATCAGGCCAGAGGTTGATTTCCATGACCTTGTCTGCCTGGCAGGAAAACAAGGAAATACTCAGTAAAAGAATAAGAAAATGTCTCATAGTCATATTTTTAGATGATTAATGCGCTTCCAGCCAATTGCTGCCGACACCGACATCGGCTCTTAAGGGAACAGATAGATGGACGGCATTTTCCATATTGCGTGTGACGATTTCTTTCACTTGGTCCAATTCCTGCTGGGGAACGATAAAGTTGAGTTCGTCGTGCACTTGCAGGATCATTTTCGTCTTCAGCCCTTGTTTGTTCAAATCGCGGTAGATATTGACCATGGCGATTTTAATGATATCTGCCGCGGTGCCCTGTATGGGGGCGTTGATGGCGTTGCGCTCGGCAAACCCCCGGACCACGGCATTGTGTGAGACTATGTCGGGCAAATAGCGCTTGCGATGGAACAAGGTCTCGGCATATTGGGTTTCCTGGGTCTTTTTGATGGCGTTGTCCATATATTCCTTCACCTTGGGATAGGTTTGGAAATAGCCATCGATAAGTGTTTTGGCCTCAGTCCTCGACACGTTCATGCGGGCCGCCAGGCCGAAGTTGGAGATGCCGTAGATGATGCCGAAGTTGGCTGTCTTGGCTTTGCGTCTCATGTCTGAAGTGACCTCATCCAGTCCTACCTTATATATTTTTGCGGCGGTTGCCTGGTGGATATCCTTCTCTTCGTTGAAGGCTTCAATCATATTGGGATCCTGACTCAGGTGGGCCATGATACGAAGTTCGATCTGGGAGTAGTCGGCCGAAAGAAATACTTCGCCCGGCCCAGCCGAGAAGACCTTTCTCATCTCCTTGCCCATTTCGTCGCGGATGGGAATGTTCTGCAGGTTGGGGTTGCTCGAACTCAGTCGGCCGGTGGCCGTAACCGTCTGGTTGAAGGAGGTATGTATTTTGTTGGTTTCAGGGTTGATGAGCAGGGGAAAAGCATCGACGTAGGTGCTGAGCAGCTTGTTGATACCTCTGTATTCCAATAATTTGCCTATAATCGGATGATTGTCTTTGATACTGGTGAGGAATTCTTCAGAGGTGGAATACTGCTTGGTTCCCTTGGTCTTTTTCACCTTGTCGGCCACCTGCAGTTTGTCAAACAGGATATAGCCGGCCTGTTTGCTGGAATTGATATTGAAACGTTCCCCGGCCAGTTCATAGATTTCTTCTTCCTTTTGTTTCAGTGCCTCCGTGAGCTGGGCGGAAAATTCTTTCAGTGCCGCCGTGTCAATGCTGACCCCTGTCAGTTCCATATCGGCCAGCACATAGATCAGCGGCAATTCCACCTGATAAAAAAGGTATTGCAGTTGCTGCCGTTCGATCTCTCTTTCAAGAAGAGTCCTCAGTTGCCAGGTGATGTCGGCGTCTTCGGCGGCATAGTCGGCCACGACCTCAAGGGGGACATCCCGCATGGTTTGCTGATGCTTGCCTTTTTCCCCGATAAGGGCCTCGATGGGTATCGGCATGTAATGAAGGTAACTCATGGAGAGTTCGTCCATGCCGTGTTTCAACTCGGGCTGCAAAAGGTAGTGGGCAATCATGGTGTCGAACAGGGGACCTTGCACCTTGATGCCGTAGCGTTGCAACATCATGATGTCGAATTTGATGTTGTGCCCGGTTTTTTCTGTCAGTTCGTTTTCGAAGAGCGGCCGCAGTTTTTCCAGTAGCATGAGGCAGTCTTCTCTTTTGGCCGGACAGGGGACATACCAGGCTTCGTGCGGACGGAAAGCGAAGGACAGACCCACCAGGGAGGCGGTCATCACATCGACCCCGGTGGTTTCGGTGTCAAAACAGAATTTTTCCTGCGCATTTATTTTGCGCAAAAAATCATTCAGTTTTTCCTCATTATCAATGAGATAATATTTGTGCTCAGTGGTTTTTATGTCCTTGAGATTCGTCTGGGTGAAAAGACTTTGACCTTCAGTCCCGCCTATTTCAGGGAAAAGCTCTTTAACGGCCTCCTCTGGAGGGTTTGACAGGGGAGTCGCCGGCGAGGGGTTGGACTCCATGGTCGTCGGCTCGGTTGTCGGAGTTTCGGCGGGTGTGTCCCAGAGTGACAGTTGTGCATCGTCTGTTTTTTGATGGGTCAGGTTGGGGTTGCTGTCGTTTTTGAAGATCGCCTTGCCGTGGACGGGGGTGATGATCTGGGTCGGTCCTGTCGCCAAAGGGATGTTTTTCTCCGGTTCGGAGGTTGGCCCTTCGGGCCGGTGGGATTCGTACGACTGGGTAGCGCTCCGGCGGCCGATCCAGGAACGGAATTCCAGGCGTTCGAAAATAGCCTTTACTTTTTCTTCGTCCCGGGGTTCGACCAACAGGTCTTCTTCCTGAAAGTCGACGGGCACATCGGTACGGATGGTGGCCAGAAAACGTGAGAAACGGATCATCTCCTGGTTTTGCTCTATCTTTTCTTTGACAGAGCCCTTCAACTCGTCGGTATGTTGCAACAGATTGTCCACGTTGTCAAACTGGGCGATGAGTTTTTGGGCCCAGACCTTGCCGATGCCCGGACAGCCGGGGATGTTGTCGGAGGCGTCGCCCATCAGGCTCAACAGGTCGATGATCTGGGAGGTGTGGCCGATGCCGTACTTTTCACACACTTCGGCCGGCCCCAGGATATCGAAATCTGAGGAGCCGTAGCGGGGTTTATAGATAAAGGAGTGTTCGCAAACCAGTTGGCCGTAGTCCTTGTCGGGCGTCATCATATAGACATCGAAGCCCTTTTCAACGGCTTTTTTCGACAAGGTGCCGATTACATCGTCGGCTTCAAAACCCGGCACTTCCAGGATGGTTATGCGGTAGGCCTGCAGGAGTTCCTTGATATAGGGCACCGACCAGCGGATGGTTTCCGGGGTCTCCTCCCGTTGCGCTTTGTAGGCTTCGTAGGCCTCGTGACGGAAGGTTTTGCCGCTGGGGTCGAAGGCCACCGCCAAGTGACTGGGATTCTCTTTTCGCAACACATCTTCCAGGGTGTTCAAAAAGCCGAAAACAGCCGATGTATTCTCGCCTTTCGAGTTGATTCTCGGATTCTTTATGAAGGCGTAGTAGGAGCGGTAGATCAGCGCATAGGCATCCAGCAGGAACAGTCTTTTTCTCATAGCGGGCCAGGGTGTTTGACTCTTCAAAAATACGCATTTTTGTCCTATCTGCCCTTTTTTCCGCCTGCTTTTTTTATCTTTGCAGTCCCATTGCATGCTATGATAGACCGCATCAGAAAGCCGATTGAGGCCGAATTCTCACAATTCCGTCAGGAGATGGTGTCTGCTTTTTCTTCCGATAATCAGATACTTTCCCTCGTGTCGGCCTATCTTTCGCAGTCGCAGGGCAAGCAGTTCCGTCCTATTTTCCTGTTGTTGTCGGCGGCCATTGCCGGCGGTGTGCGGCCAGCTTCTGTCACCATGGCGGTGGCATTGGAGATGCTGCATACGGCCAGTTTGTTGCACGACGATGTGGTCGATGAGGCAAATGAGCGGCGTTCACGGCGTTCGGTCAATGCTGCCTGGGACAATAAAACCGCCATTCTATCGGGTGATTTTTACCTGTCCAAGGTCATTGCTTTGGTCGCTTCCACGGGCGACTGCCGCTTGGTGGAGCACCTGGCCCAAACAGGTCAGTCTTTGTCGGATGGCGAGCTTGTCCAGCTATCACATGCCGGCCGCCTGGACACCGACGAGTCGACATATTTCGACATTATCGGCAAAAAGACGGCCAGCATGTTCGGTTTTTCGGCGTATGCCGGAGCGTTGACCGCCGGCGCCGATGAAAAGACGGCCTCGTTGTTGAAACAATTCGGTGAAAACCTGGGTCTTATTTTTCAGATCAAGGACGATATTTTCGACTACTTCGAAAGCTCTGAGGTGGGTAAGCCGGTAGGGGCCGACCTGCGCGAGGGCAAACTCACCCTGCCGCTGATTTATGCGTTGAAATCGCCTGTTTCTTCCGCTTCGCTGAGGAAGTTGTCGGCAAGGCTTACCGACTTGGGCCCTGACGAGATAAAAGAGGTATGCCGCTTGGTTGTCGAAGGCGGGGGCGTGGAATATGCCACAAGGAAAATGCAGGAAATCAAAGTCGGTGCCCTGGAGTTGTTGCAGCAATTTCCAGAGTCGGCCTATCGGCAGTCACTGGCGCTTTGCCTGGACTACGCCATGGATCGTCATCATTGAAATCAGCAGAGCTTGGGATTCTCAATATGCCGCTTGTTGTCACGGGCGGTTTTTTTCTGCAGGTTTTTTTCAAAGGCGGCCGTGAGGTCTGTCCCCGTTTGGTTGGCCAGACAGATCAACACCCAAAGTACATCGGCCAGTTCATCGCTCAAATCGGGTTTTTCCCCGCTTTTGAACGATTGTTCCCCGTATTGCCTGGCGATGATGCGGGCCACCTCGCCTACCTCTTCTGTGAGGATGGCCATATTGGTCAATTCATTGAAATACCTGACGCCATAGGTCTTGATCCATTCGTCCACCTTGGTCTGTGCTTCTTTCAGAGTCATAGTCAGTATGTTTTTTGCTTGCTATCCATCCAGATGGTCACCGGCCCGTCGTTTTCGAGCGTGACAAGCATGTCGGCACCGAAAACACCTTTTTGGCAGGGCTTGCCGTGCAACTCAGAGACTTTGTCACAGAATTGTCCGTAGAGTCGGTTCCCTGTTTCGGGTCGGGCAGCCCGGATAAAGGAGGGGCGGTTGCCTTTGGCTGTCTGCGCCATCAAGGTGAATTGGCTGACGACGAGGATTTCTCCGTCGATGTCTTCGACGGAGCGGTTCATCAGCCCCTTTTCATCGCCGAATATCCGCAGTTTTACCAGTTTGGCGGCCAAATAACCGACATCTTCCTGCGTGTCGCCTTCTTCGACACCGGCCAAAACAAGCAGTCCCTGGCCGATGCTTGAGAAGATGCGACCTTCGATGCCGACCGATGCCGATTTTACTCTTTGGATGAGGATTCTCATTGGGGATGGTTGTTATCGTGAAAGTAATCGTAGATAAGTCTTGCCTTGCTGTTGCCAACGACGGCCGCCAGTTCTTCCAAGGTAGCGTCTTTGATTATCCGGGTGCTTTTGAAGGTCAGCAGCAGTTTCTTTTTTGTCACCGGGCCGATGTCCTTGATTTCATCCAGCTCGGAGTGGATTTGTCCCTTGCTGCGAAGCTGGCGGTGGAAAGTGATGCCAAATCGGTGCGCCTCATCGCGCAATTGTTGGATAAGCTTCAGACTTTCAGACTCTTTATCCAGATACAAGGGAATGGAATCGCCTGGGAAATAGATCTCTTCCAGTTTCTTGGCTATTCCGATGAGCTGGATGCTGTCTATTTGTTGCTGAAAATGTTGCCTTTCTTCTGCACTGTATTCTTTAAAGTCTTCTGTTTCAGTGATTTTACCCATTGTTTTGACAGCCGACGACAATTGTCCCTTCCCTCCGTCCACGATGACCAGCTGCGGCAGCGGCTGGGCTTCTTTCATCAAGCGGCTGTAGCGTCGCTGCAGGATTTCTTCCATCGATGCAAAATCGTTGGCGCCCACCACGGTTTTGATTTTGAAGTGCCTGTAGTCTTTTTTCGAGGGTTTTGCTTTTTTGAATACCACGCAGGAGGCTACCGGGTTGGTTCCCTGTATGTTGGAGTTGTCGAAGCATTCGATGTGAAGGGGCAGTTCCTGCATATGCAAGTCTTTTTTCAGCTGCTGCATGATGCGGGTGGCCCGCTGGTCGGGATTGAGTTTTTCCTGCTGCTTGAGGATGTCGAGTTTGTATTGGCGGACGTTTCTTTCCGAGAGTTCCAGTATTCTTCGGGCATCGCCCCTTTTGGGCACAATAAAGTCGATCCCGTCCATTTGCATATTGGGCAGGAAAGGCACGATGATACTCTTGTTGGTGCTCTTGAAACGTTTTCTCATCTCGAAGATGCCGGAGGCCAGTATGTCCTCCCTTTCTTCCTCGATGTGTTTGCGGTATTCGAAGGTGTAGGCTTGTACGATGCAGCCCTGCCGGATGTTCAGGTAGTTGATATAGGCGGCCTGTTCGTTTTCGTCGTAGGAATAGACATCGAATCTGTCCAGGCGGCTGTTGACGATATACGACTTGCTGCGGAATCCTTCGATCAGGGCCAGTTTTTCTTTGTACTCCTGGGCTTTTTCAAATTCCAGTCTTTCTGCATGTCGGGCAATTTTCCCCTGTAGTTCTGTTTCGATTCCTTTCAAATTGCCCTTCAGGATTTCCCGGATCTGGGCCACATCCTTTTCGTAGTCTTCCTGGCTTTGTGCTCCGATACAAGGCCCTTGGCACTGGTGCAGGTGGTAGTACAGGCAGACATTGTATTTCTTTTCCTGGATCATCTTTTCGTCCATCGCCAGGTTACAGCGCCGTAGCGGATAGATCTTTTTGATCAGGTCGAGCAGGGTATAGACCATGGGCACCGAACTGTAGGGCCCGTAGTACTCCGAACCGTCGCGGATGATTTTGCGGGTCATGAATACCCTGGGGTAGTTCTCTTTTTTGATACAGATGCTCGGGTAGGTCTTGTCGTCTTTGAGCAGGATGTTGTAGCGGGGCTTGTACTGCTTGATCAGATTGTTTTCCAGCAGCAGGGCATCGGTTTCGTTTTCGACCACCGTGTAGCGGATGTCCTTGATCTTCCTGACGAGGATACGTGTTTTGGGCGAGTCTTCGTGGTTTTTGTTGAAATAGGAATGAACCCTTCTTTTCAGGTTTTTGGCTTTGCCCACGTAGATGACAGCGCCATCTTCGTTGAAATACTGATACACTCCCGGTTTCTCCGGGATGCGGTCGAGTATTTCTTTGATATGTCGGTCGTCGGTCATCATTATGCGTATTGTTACACGTGGAACATTCTATGTAGTTTCGGGTGTTTTATTTGTTCCCCGGGAGATTGTTCCACGGGGAACATTTGCCCCTTTACCGCCCCAACAGCACCAGCAGCACACTGATGTCGCTGGGCGAAACGCCTGGTATCCGGCTGGCTTGCCCCAGGGTCTCGGGTTGTATCCGGTTGAGCTTTTGCCGGGCTTCGAACGACAGGGACTGTATCTGGCTGTAGTCGAATTTGCCGCTGATGCGGATATTGTCCAAACGTTGTATTTTGTCGGCCTGTTGCTGCTCCCTTTCGATATAGCCTTGGTATTTGATGCGGATTTCGGCCGCTTCGACGATTTCCTCCTGTCGGTTGGGCAATTTCTCCAGCCGGGTTCTCAGCGCCGGGATATGGGGACGGAGTTGCTCAATGCCCAACTGGGGCCGCAGGATGAGCGTGCTGAGCCGGGTGCCCTGTTCGAGCGGGGAGGTGCCCAACTGCTCCAGCGCGGCATTGATGTAGCGTGCCTTGACAGGATAGCTCTGACAGAAGGCGATCAGCTCTTCGACGGCATTCTCCTTTTCTTTCCACAGCTCATAGCGTTCGCGTGTGGCGAGTCCTGCCCGATACGATTTTTCGGTCAAGCGGGCATCGGCATCGTCCTGTCGGAGCAGGATGCGGTATTCGGCCCGGGAGGTGAACATGCGGTAGGGCTCATCCACGCCCTTGTTGATCAAATCGTCGATGAGCACCCCTATGTAGGATTCGTCTCGCGACAAGGTGAAGGGCTGGGCGTTGTGGCAGCGCAGGTGGGCGTTCATACCGGCGATGAGCCCCTGGCCGGCGGCTTCTTCGTAGCCGGTGGTGCCGTTGATCTGACCGGCAAAAAACAACCCTTCGATGCGTTTGGTCTCCAAAGTCGGCTTGAGCTGGGTCGGATCGAAATAATCGTATTCGATGGCATAGCCGGGGCGGTAGATCTGTACGTCTCTCAGGCAGGAAATCTTTTGCAATGCGGCCAACTGGGTCTGCAGGGGCAGGGAAGAGGAGAATCCGTTCAGATAGAATTCCTGGCTGTCCTCGCCTTCCGGCTCGAGAAAGAGTTGGTGACGGTCTTTGTCGGCAAAGTTGACGATTTTGGTTTCGATGCTCGGACAGTAGCGTGGGCCGATGCTCTTGATCTGTCCGTTGTAGAGCGGTGACTGGTCCAGATCGGCACGAAGTACATCGTGCACGTCCGTATTGGTATAGCAGATCCAGCAACTGCGCTGTTTGAGCGGGCGGGGTGAAAAATCCAGGTAGGAAAACTTGTGGAAATCGTTGTCGCCCGGTTGCTCTTCCATTTCATCGAAATGGACACTGCGTCCGTCGATGCGCACGGGCGTGCCCGTTTTCATGCGGCCGGTGGTGAATCCCAGTTCCTTGAGCTGGTCGCTCAGGCCGAAAGAGGCCGGTTCGGCCAATCGTCCGCCCGGCAGTTGGGTGCGCCCGATGTGGATGAGCCCGTTCAGGAAAGTGCCGTTGGTCAAGACAACACAAGGGGCTTGAAAACAGACATTCATGGCGGTGACCACGCCCGTTACCCGACCATGTTCGATGTTGAGGCTTTTGACGGTGTCTTGCCAGAGATACAGATTCTTGGTGTTTTCCAAGACTTTTCTCCAGGCCAGGATAAACTTCTGACGGTCGCTTTGGGAGCGAGGACTCCACATGGCCGGCCCTTTGGAGCGGTTCAGCATCCTGAATTGGATGGCCGTCTGGTCGGTGACGATGCCGGTATAGCCTCCAAGAGCATCTATTTCTCTGACAATCTGCCCTTTGGCTATTCCCCCAATGGCGGGGTTGCAGCTCATCTGGGCTATCTTGTTCATGTCCATGGTGATGAGCAGGGTCTGCGAGCCCATGTTGGCCGCTGCCGCGGCTGCCTCGCAGCCGGCATGCCCGGCCCCCACTACAATGACATCATAGGCAAATTTCATAGATTATATTGATTATCAGAGAGTTCTTATAATAAATCCAATGCTTTCCGTTCTTCTTCCCGCATCCGTGCGGCATCGTCGTCCTGCTTGTCCTTGAGGCCGCAGAGATGCAATACCCCGTGGACCAATACCCGGTGCAATTCCTCATCGTAAGAGGTATGCATCATCTCGGCGTTGGAGGCCACGGTCTCCAGGCTGATAAACAGGTCGCCCGCAATGCGTTGGTCTTTGGTTTCGTCGAAGGTGATGATATCGGTATAATAGTCATGGCCGAGGTACTGACGGTTTACTTCCAGGATTTTCCTGTCGGAGCAGAAGATATAGTTGATATCTCCCAGTTGCCGCTTGTGCTGGGCGGCCACCCGGCGCAGCCATTGGGTGATGCGGGCGGTATCCAGCGAGGGCATGTCGATATCTTCGTTGTAAAAGCGTACCATCAGGCAAAGAACATGTAGGCAATGAAAATGGCGGCGAGTATGCCGGCCAGATCGGCCAACAGACCGGCGGTGACAGCATAGCGGGTGTGTTTGATGCCTACCGATCCGAAATAGAGTGCGATAATGTAGAATGTAGTGTCGGTGGCACCCTGGAACATGCACGACAGCCGGCCGGCAAAGGAGTCAGGCCCCAGACTGCGCATGGTCTCCACCATCATGGCCCGGGCGCCGCTGCCGCTCAACGGCTTCATAAAGGCTGTGGGCAGGGCTTCGACAAACTGTGTGTCGAGATGGCAGGCCTTGAAGCACCAGGCGATGCCGTCCATCAACAGGTCCATGGCTCCGGAAGCTCTGAAAACCCCGATTCCAACGAGCATTCCTACCAGGTAGGGTATGATCTTGATCGAAGTTTCAAAACCGCCTTTTGCGCCATCGATGAAAGCTTCATAGACGTTTATCTTCTTGTACAGGCCGCCGGCCATAAAGGCCACGATGACGGTCAGCAGCAAGCCGTTGCTCAAGATGGCCGAAACCCGGCTCATGCTGTCCTTGTCCATACAGCTGAACCAGAACACCAGACCGGCGATGATCAGCGAAATGCCGCCCAGCCAGCCGACCACGGTCTTGTTCCACAGGCTGAGCCGCTGGCGCAACCCTACATAGAGAATGGCAGTCAGGGTGGAAATGAAGGTGGCGATGATGATCGGGATGAACACATCGGTCGGATTGGCGGCTCCCAGGATGGCCCGTTGGGCGATGACCGACAAAGGGATGATGGTGATGCTCGAGGTGTTCAGCGCCAGGAACATGATCTGGGCGTTGGAAGCGGTTTCCTTTTTCGTGTTCAGCTCCTGCAGGCTCTGCATGGCTTTCAACCCCATGGGAGTGGCGGCATTGTCCAATCCCAACATGTTGGCCGAAAAGTTCATCACCAGCTCGCCGTTGACGGGGTGGTTTTTGGGCACTTCGGGAAAGAGTTTTTCAAAGAAAGGCCCCACGATCCGGGCCAGGAAACGAACGGCCCCGGCCCTTTCTCCTATTTTCATGAAGCCCATCCACAGGGTCATGATGCCCACCAGGGGCAGACAAATGTCCATGACCGAGAACTTGGCCATGTCGAAGCTGCTGTTGATGATCCGTTCGAATACCTGGGCGTCACCCAGCAGGAAATATTCTATCAGCGCCACCACAAAGGCCACTACAAAGAACCCGACCCAAATATAGTTCAGTGCCATATATGTGCTTATTTTTTTTGTGCACAAAAATAATGTATGCCGAAGCCAATCGCAAATTTTTTGCGATTGCATGGCTTTCCGACGGCGTCCGTGCGTGGTATGCTTTGGAAAGGAGTGTATTCAGAGCCTAAAACAATTTAAAACCGGCCGAAGGCTGAAATATCTCGTTATATTTGCAACAGATTCGTAAAACTTTTGGTACAGGATAAACCAAATGCCGACTCTCAAGTCTAATTCAAGCGTGACTTTGGAACAACCTTTATAATTGTAATATGAACACAAAGCAATTCATTTCCCGTAGCCTAACACTTGTCATGGCTGCCGCCTGTGCCCTGACAATCGACGCACAGGTAACCAAGTTTTCCGGTGTAGAGCCCGAACCCGGTATGATTCCCCCTCATCCGACCCGCTTGCCCGAAGTAGTCATTCCTGCCTTCCCGGGTGCCTGGGGTGCCGGTATGTTCACCCAGGGTGGTCGTGGCGGCAAGGTCTATGTCGTTACCAATCTCGAAGACAAAGGCCCCGGTAGCCTGCGTGAAGCCCTCGAGGCCGAAGGTCCCCGTATCGTTGTTTTCCGCGTGGCCGGAACCATCAAGATCGACCGCGACATCAACATCAACCATCCCTATGTAACCATCGCCGGCCAGACGGCTCCTGGTGACGGTATCTGCATTGCCGGTACACTGAACATCAACACCTACGAAGTGATCATACGTCACATTCGCGTACGTCGCGGTGTGCCCGAAGGCGGCCAGGGTGACGACAACATCGGTGGCAACCCCGATCATCACATCATCATCGACCACTGCTCGGCCTCCTGGGGTATGGACGAAAACATTTCCCTGTATCGTCACATGCGTCCCTCTGCCGACGGCAGGACCCAAATCAAGGATCCGGCCCGCTACGTCACCATCCAGTGGACGATCTCCAGCGAAGCGCTGAATGCCCGCAACCACGCCTTTGGCGGAACTTGGGGTGGTCAGCCTTCCACGCAGCACCACAACCTGTTTGCCTGCAACACGGCCCGTAACCCGTCGATCGGCATGTCCGGTGCCTTCGACTATCGCAACAATGTTGTCTTCAACTGGCGTCATCGCACCATGGACGGCGGCGACGAGACTTCTCTGGTCAATGTCATCAACAACTATTACAAGCCGGGTCCTGCCACCCAGGACAACATGAAGACCGTCTTCGCCCGCATCGAAGAGCGTCATATGTATTCTCCGGGCAGCGCTTGGGCCGCCGGTGACTGGTATGCCAAGGAAAAGAATCCTGCCAACCGTCCGGGTAAGTGGTATGTGGCCGGCAACATCATGGAAGGTTCCGACGAAGTGACCCGCGACAACTGGAAGGGTATGCGCGGCAACGAGACTTTGGCCCGTGTCAACACCCCGTTCGAGGGTTGGCCCGTGGCTCCGCACCACACCGCTTTGGAAGCCTACAATGCCGTCCTGGCCAGCGTAGGTGCCACCCTGCCCCGTCGTGACGCTGTCGATGCCCGTGTCATCGAAATGGTACGCACCGGCAAGACCAAAACCGAAACCGGCATCATTTCCAGCATCGATGAAGTGGGCGGATATCCCGAACTCACTTACAAGAAATCCGAGGTGCTGAAGGATACCGACAACGACGGTATGCCCGATGATTGGGAGAAGAAGTACGGCCTGAACCCCAAGGATGGCAGCGATGCTTCCCAGGATCTCGACAAGGACGGTTACACCAACATCGAGGAGTTCATCAACGGCACAGATCCCACGGAATACCTCAACTACCGCAATCTGGGCAACAATGTTGACCGAATCAGCATGAAATAATTGGTTCAGTAAATATATTGTGATTGGATCGGGTCGGGCGTGAAGTCCGGCCCGGTCTTGTTTAATAAAAACGCTTCTGACCTTGCATTTGGAAAGAGATTGCTGTATCTTCGCTTCCCGATAGTTTCGAGTATGGAAGATCCGTTTGATATACGAAGCCAATCGCTTTCAGAGCGGGAGCAGGATTTCGAGAAAGCCCTGCGGCCCTTGACTTTTTCCGATTTCAAGGGGCAGCAGAAGATCGTCGAGAACCTGAGGGTGTTTGTCTCGGCTGCCAAAATGCGGCAGGAGCCAATGGACCATGTCCTGTTGCACGGCCCTCCAGGGTTGGGCAAGACCACCCTGTCCAATATCATCGCCAACGAACTGGGTGTCGGTTTCAAGGTGACTTCGGGACCGGTGCTCGACAAGCCGGGCGATTTGGCCGGTCTGCTTACCTCCCTGGAACCCAATGATGTCCTTTTCATCGATGAAATCCATCGTCTCAGCCCCATTGTCGAGGAGTATCTCTATTCGGCCATGGAAGACTTCCGTATCGACATCATGATAGACAAGGGGCCGAGTGCCCGTTCCATCCAGTTGGACCTGAACCCTTTCACGATGATCGGGGCCACCACCCGCAGCGGTCTGCTGACGGCCCCTTTGCGCGCTCGTTTCGGCATCAACTGCCATCTGGAATATTATCCGGCCGATATCCTCAAAGGGATCATCGTCCGTTCTGCCCGCCTGTTGAGCATCCCTTGTGAAGACAGCGCCGCAGAGGAGATTGCCCGTCGCAGCCGCGGCACGCCCCGAGTGGCCAACGCCCTGCTGCGTCGCGTGCGCGACTTTGCCCAGGTCAAGGGCAGCGGACGCATCACGCTGGAGATTGCCAAATACGCCTTGTCGGCCCTCAATATCGACACTTACGGTCTCGATGAAATCGACAACAAGATTCTGCTGACCATCATCGACAAGTTCCGGGGCGGTCCGGTCGGACTGACCACCATCGCCACCGCCTTGAGCGAAGATCCCGGCACACTGGAGGAAGTGTACGAGCCCTTCCTCATCCAGGAAGGTTTTCTCAAGCGGACTCCCCGCGGCCGCGAGGTGACCGACCTGGCCTGGACCCATCTGGGACGCAGCCGTTACGGCAAGGAGGGAGAATTGTTTTAAAGACCTGTAATTATGCCCGGACTGAAAAGTTTAGCCAAAGACACCGCCATTTACGGACTGAGCAGTATTGTCGGCAAGTTCCTCAACTGGTGTCTGGTCCCTTTTTACACCTATGCCCTTGCGGCCTCGGCCGAGTATGGGATCGTCACCGAGTTGTACAGCTGGACGGCGGTGGTCATCGTGATCCTGACCTATGGGATGGAGACGGGTTTCTTCCGTTATGTCAACCGTGAGGACAAGGATCCCGGCCAGGTGTATTCCACCACCTTGTGCAGCCTGGCCTCCACGTCTGCGATCTTTATTTTGCTGGGGCTGCTGTTCCTGCCGCAAATCTCCCGGGGGATAGGTTATACCGCTCATCCCGAATACATCGGAATGATGATTTGCATCGTGGCAGTCGATGCCTTTTCATCGATACCTTTTGCCTATCTTCGATACAAAAACCGGCCCATACGGTTTGCCTCGCTCAAACTGTTGTCCATCTTTGTCAACATCTTCTTCAACCTCTTCTTCATCTGGCTTTGTCCCAAGATACAGGCGGTGCATCCCGAGTGGATCGCCTGGTTCTACCGGCCCGGTTATGAGGTAGGATACATTTTTGTATCGAACGCTATTTCGACGGGAGTCACGCTGTTGGCACTCCTGCCCGATTTCATCCATATCAAACTGAATTTCAGCGCTTCGTTGCTGCGCCAGATGCTGCGTTATTCGCTGCCGCTGCTGGTGTTGGGAATCGCCGGTATCATGAACCAGGATTTCGACAAGATCGTTTTCAAACACTTGTTCGACGACCAGGATGTGGCCCAGTCGCAATTGGGCATTTACGGAGCCTGTTGCAAGATAGCCATCATCATGATGATGTTTACCCAGGCCTTCCGCTATGCCTATGAACCCTACGTGTTTGCCAAGAACCGTTCGGCCGACAACCGTCAGGCTTATGTGGAGGCCATGAAATACTACATCATTTTCGCCCTGCTCATTTTCCTGGCTGTCGTGTTCTATATGGACATCCTCAAATTTTTGATATCAAGCCGCTACCACGAAGGGCTGGCCGTGGTGCCCGTCGTACTGGCCTGCTATCTGTTCCAGGGGATATTCTTCAATCTGTCGTTGTGGTACAAACTCACCGACAAGACCCAGTGGGGCGCCTACATCACCATCTTTGGCTGTCTGCTCACCATAGCCGGCAATCTGCTTTTCGTGCCCCGCTACGGGTACATGGCAGCTGCCTGGACTTCCTTTGTGAGCTATTTCCTGATGATGCTGGTCAGCTGGGCCTTGGGCCAGAAATATTATCCGATGAAATACGACATGAAGTCGGCGTTGTTCTACACGGTCTTGACAATCGTTGTCTTCGTTATCGGGACGAATCTCCCGTTTTCATCGGTCGTATGGCGTCTGGCCGTCCGGACTCTGCTGCTGGGCGTCTTCCTGTTGGTGGTTTTGAAGAAGGATCTGCCTTTCGCGGTCTTTCGTAAGGTCCGCCAATAAGTCTGCAACCGTTTTTCTCAGGACAGGGTGTACCAGGTCTGGGGCTATCTGGCAGAGCGGCTCCAGCACGAATCTTCTTTGATGAAGCAGGGGATGGGGAAGTTGCAAGTCTTTTTCGTCCAATACCAGATGGTCGTAGAACAGCAAATCGATGTCTATGACCCGGTCGCTGTAGTGTCCGTCGGACTTGTGTGTCCGCCCCAGCGCCCGCTCAATCTGCTGGGTAAGGCGGAGGCACTGCCCGGGGGAGCATTCTGTCTCGACACCGATGCAGGCGTTCAAAAAAGCGTTTTTCGAAGAAAACCCCCAGGGAGCGGTCTCAAAAAAACCGGACCGGGCAAAAACATGCCCGATACGGTTTTCGATGTCGGAAATGGCCATTTCCAACGTCTCTTCCCTAGGCCCGAGATTGGCCCCCAGACTCAGGTAGAGCAAAGCCATGACTAGAGGATAAGCAGGGCGTCGCCGTAGCAACCGAACTGGTATTTCTCCTTGAGTGCGGTCTGATAGGCTTCCAGCACAGCGTCGTAGCCGCCAAATGCCGCCGTGGTCATGAGCAGGGTGGAATAGGGCATGTGGAAATTGGTAATCATGGCGTCGGCCACACTGAAATCGTAGGGCGGGAAGATGAAGCGGTTGGTCCAACCGTCGAAGGCCTTGATGTGGCTGTTGGTGCCCACGGCTGTCTCGATGGCCCGCATGACGGAAGTGCCCACCGAGCAGACTTTCTTTTCCCGGTCTTTGGCCCGGTTGACGATGTCGGCCGTCTGCTCGCTGATGAACATCTGTTCGGAATCCATCTTGTGCTTGGTGAGGTCTTCGACATCGATTTCACGAAAACCGCCCAGACCGATATGCAGGGTGAGGAAAGCTGCTTCGACGCCCTTGATTTCCATCCGCTTCATCAGTTCGCGACTGAAATGCAGGTTGGCCGAGGGGGCCACGACGGCGCCTTCGTTGCGGGCGAAGATGGTCTGGAAATCATTGGCATCGTCTTTGTTGACTTCCCGGTTGAGATAACGTGGAATGGGCGTTTCACCCAGGGCAAACAGGGCCTTCTTGAAAGACTCGTGGTCGCCGTCGTAGAGGAAGCGCAGCGTGCGGCCGCGGGAGGTGGTGTTGTCGATGACTTCGGCCACCATGGAGTCGTCCTCGCCGAAATACAGTTTGTTGCCGATGCGGATCTTGCGGGCGGGATCGACCAGCACGTCCCACAGACGAAATTCCTCGTTCAATTCGCGAAGGAGGAACACTTCGATCTGAGCTCCGGTTTTTTCCTTGTTGCCGAACAGGCGGGCAGGAAAGACCTTCGTGTCGTTGAAGACGAAAACATCGCCTTCGTTGAAATAATCGAGGACTTCTTTGAACACGCGGTGCTCGATGGCGCCGGTCTTGCGGTTCAACACCATCAATCGGGCTTCGTCGCGATACATCGGCGGCTTTTTGGCAATCAGCTCATCGGGCAGATTGAATTTAAAGTTGGATAACTTCATAGTTCAGCTTATTATTCTTTGGTTGTTGTCAAGAGAAGGGGTGAGCCGTCCGAGGTATTCCTGACGGAAGGCAACAATGTCGAGGCAATCAGAGAGCCGGTAGTCGCCGACGCGGGTCCGCTCGAGGGCTGTGAGGTAGGCTCCGCAGTGCAGCGCCTCCCCGATGTCGCGCGCCAGGGCCCGGATATAGGTCCCTTTGCTGCAGACCACCCGCACAGTGATGCGGGGTCGACGATCTGAAGAGGCTTCCTGATAGTCGGTCAGCTCGATTTCATCGATGACCAGCGTCTTGGGCTTGAGGTCGATGGCCTCGCCTTCGCGGGCATATTCGTAGGCTCGCTTGCCTTGTATTTTACAGGCCGAAAAACTGGGCGGCACCTGTTCGATGGTACCGACAAATCCCTGCAAGGTCTCGCGCACCAGGGCTTCGGTCACATGGCTGTAGTCGTAGGTCTTGTCTATGGGCTTTTCCATGTCGAAAGAAGGGGTGGTGGCTCCCAGTTCCATGGTGGCCACATATTCTTTGGTCTGGTACTGGAATTCTTCGATGCGTTTGGTGGCCCGCCCGGTGCAGACAATCATCACGCCGGTGGCCAAGGGGTCCAGTGTGCCGGCATGGCCGACTTTCAGCTTTTTCATCTTCAGGCCACGGCAAAGGGAGAATCGGACATCGTTGACCAGTTTGAACGATGTCCAGCCCAGGGGCTTGTTGAAACAAAGAATCTCTCCTGCCTGAAAATCCATATCAGAGTGATAACAGCGGTAAGACAATGGCCAGGATGCCGACGACGGCACAGTAGATGGCAAACCAGACGAGTTTGCCCTTGCGGACCAGACTGAGCATCCAGCGGCAGGCGATGCAACCGGACACAAAGGCGGTGACAAAGCCGACGATAAGCGAACTCATCGGCAGTCCGTTGGAGGCAGCCGCAGAGAAATCTCCGCCGACAATATCCAAAAACATCTCTCCCAAAATGGGAATGATGACCATGATAAAGGAGAACTGGGCGATGCTTTCCTTCTTGTTACCCAGCAACAGGCCGGTGGCAATGGTCGAACCCGAGCGCGACAGTCCCGGCATGACGGCGCAAGCCTGTGCCAGTCCGATAATGAAGGAATCCCGCCAGGAGATGTTTTCCTTCTGGCGCGGTTTGGCATAGTGGGAGAAAGTCAGCAACAGCGCCGTGACCAACAGCATGCAACCGACGATGAGCAGCCCGCGGCCGAAAAACTGTTCGACCTGGTCTTTGAAGAACATCCCGACGATGAGAACGGGAATCATGGAGACGAAGATTTTGAGGACATACTGGGTCTCGTCGTTCCATTTGAACTGGAAAAAACCTTTGAGCAGCGCCCAGAGTTCTTTCCACAAGATACAGATGGTGCTCAGCACCGTGGCGGCATGCACGGCTACGGTGAAAATCAGGTTCTCTTCGCCCGAGATGCCAAGCAGGTAATGGCCGATTTCCAGATGGCCGCTGCTGCTCACGGGCAGGTATTCCGTCAGTCCCTGGACCAAACCCAGGATAAAGGCTTCCCAAACATTCATAGCGGTTATTCAGCAGATTCAGTGGTTGATTTCTTGCCAGGGTTGACCAGGATGCCGACCAGAATCAGGGCAAAGCCGACAAATGATACGGTGGGCGCCAAAACGATGCGGCGGAAACTGAAGATGTCGGGATTGTAGGCGTCCTTGGTGGAGGGTGCGCCCAACATCAGGATAAAGCCCAGGATGATCAGCACAATGCCTGCTGCGATCCAGATGAAATTCTTTTTACTGAGGGCGAAATGTTTGTCGTTCATTGTATCGTGAAAGTCTGATGTTTATACGTAGTAAAGTTCGTCGTTGCTCATTTTCAGGAAACGGTTCACCGAGAAGACGGTCGCCACGGCGCTGATAAGGATGCCCAAGCCCAGCAGCAGCGCCAACATCGCTCCATACATCTGGCCCGTGACCATCCGTGAAATTCCCGGAAAGACCTTTTCCATGGCCGACAGTGTCAGATAATACAGTCCCAGGGCCAGGACGGCGCTGATGATGCCGCAAACGACATTCTGCCGGACAAAAGGCCGGCGGATGAAGCTGCGCCGGGCTCCCACCAGGCACATGGTATGGATGAGGAACCGCTTGGCGTAGATCATCAGGCGCACGGTGTTGCGGATGAGCATAAAGGAGATGAGCGTCAGCACCACGGCGATGGCGAGCAGCAGTTTGCCGATGGAAAGGAGATTTTTGTTGACCAGCTGGATGAGATCCTCCCGATAGACCACTTCCTGGACGAAGGAGGGGGCCGACAAGGTATTGACGATTTTCCGGATCTGGTCCAACTGGGTGTATTCAGACTTCATCTGAATCTCGATGGTGGCCGGCAGGGGATTGAATCCCAGGAAACTCTCGGGGCTTTCGCCGAGTTCTTCGGTGAGTTCTTTCAGGGCTGTTTCCTTGTCGATGTATTGATAGGATTTGGTCCATTCAGCCTGGCTGATCTTTTTTTGGAAGGCGGTCAGTTCGGCAGGAGTGATGTCGTCTTCGAGCAATACGGTGATACAGATGTTTTCCTTGGCCGCCTGGGACAGTTCCCGGGCAAAGAATCCCAGGGTGGTCATAATGGCGAAAAGCAG
Source organism: Bacteroidales bacterium (assembly GCA_017446025.1). Classification (GTDB taxonomy): domain Bacteria; phylum Bacteroidota; class Bacteroidia; order Bacteroidales; family UBA1402; genus UBA1757. Next base: position 33,431 of record JAFSRR010000085.1, read on the forward strand.
CAGCACCAGACTGATGCTGACCGTCGCTGTCAGGCGCGAGCCAAAGACCCTGCCTCGGGTTTTTCGGAGTTTTTTGTTCATACAAGGACTGCTTTGAGCCGAACGATCCCTAATTTGGCACAAAAGTACATATTATTTTGGTTGATACGTACTTCTATACTGGAATTATTCCACCAGTTCGCCCAAAAGAGTCGCTGAGGAGCTGTCCACGATGCGGACTTTGACGAAATCTCCTGCCCGGCAGTTGCCTCTGGGAAAGACCACGGTCTTGTTCTTTTCGGTGCGGCCGCACATCTGCTCGCGGGAGCGTTTGGACGGTCCTTCCGCCAACACGGTGTAAACCTTGCCGGTTTCCCGTTGGTTGCTGGCGGCCGAGAGACGGTTCTGCAGGTCGATGATTTCGCTGAGCCGTCTGAGTTTTACTTCCTCCGGGACATCGTCGGGCAGGTGTTTGGCAGCATAGGTGCCCGGCCGCTCGGAGTATTTGAACATGAAAGCGGAGTCGAATCCCACTTCCTCCATCAGGGAAAGGCTCAGACGGTGGTCTTCTTCGGTCTCGGAGTGGAATCCGCAGAAAATGTCGGTAGAGATGCCGCAATCGGGCAGGATGCGCCTGATGGCGGCAATGCGCCCCAGATACCACTCCCGGTCGTAACGACGGTTCATCAGCTTGAGGATTCTCGAACTGCCCGACTGGACAGGCAGGTGGATGTGCCGGCAGAGGTTGGGATGGGCGGCGATGGTCTCGAGCAGTTCGTCGCTCATGTCTTTGGGATGGGAAGTGGTGAAGCGTATCCACATATCAGGGGCCGCCTCCGCCACCATGCCCAGCAAGGCGGGGAACTTTATGCCGTTGAAATCGTAGGAATTTACATTCTGTCCCAGCAGGATGGCTTCCTTGAAGCCCCGCTCCCTCAGGTCGGCGAGTTCGTGGAGTATGCTTTGCACATCGCGGCTGCGCTCGCGTCCACGGGTGTAGGGGACGATGCAGTAGCTGCAGAAATTGTTGCAGCCCCTCATGATGGAAATATAGCCCGATATCCGCCCCAGTCCGATGCGGGAGGGCAGTACGTTGGGATAGGTTTCGGTCGTTGAGAGCGTCACATTGACTGCCTTCTCCCCTTTCTCGACGGCCCCCAGCAAATTGGGCAGGTCCATATAGGCATCCGGTCCGGCCACCAGATCGACCCCGTATTGTTCGCTGAGCTGCTCTTTCAGACGCTCGGCCATGCAACCCAGAATGCCGATGACAAGTCTCTTTTTCTTCTTGAGGGCTTGCAGGGCCTGCAACCTGCCGAAGATTTTCTGTTCGGCGTTGTCGCGGATGGAGCAGGTGTTGAGCAGTACCAAATGGGCCTCATCAAGCTGGTCGCAGGGCTCGTAGCCGGCTGTCTGCAGGATGGATGTCACCACTTCGCTGTCGGCCACGTTCATCTGGCACCCGTAGGTCTCAAGAAAGAATTTTTTATTGTCGTCGGTCATATCTTGGAATCAGTATTTGGGGTCGAGTATTTCTTTGTAGATGACGGCCCTTTTGAGTATGTCCATATCGCTGAGCGAGGCGAGGATGTCGTTTTGTTTGTCGGGCTCCCCGCCTGTGTCCGAATGGTTTTCGGCGCTTTTCGACTGCCCGATGCTTTCGGCCTCATCGACCGAATGGACCGAAGACGGAGCAAAGGTGTCGCTCATATCCTGATAGCTTGCCTGTCGGGCCATCACCTCCTTGAGCATGCTGTCCTGGTATTCGGGCTCTGCGTTGACGACCCCCTCGCGGGGAATGAAATCATCGGCGTCATCTACCGGATTTTCTTCCTTGACAACGGGTGTCAGCTCTTCTTCGAACTGCTTGAAGAAGGACTCCAACCGGCTTTCCGACGGGGCATTGTCCTGCGATTGTCCCCTTTCCATCGACTTTTTCCTACGTGCTTTGGTGAGGCTGCTCAAAAGGGGGACCAACAGCACCAGAAGTATGTAGAGAATGTCCGAAAGATTGTCCTTCATTGTTCGAAATTTTGCTCAAAAGTAATGCTTCCTTTTGATATGGGCAACGGAAAAAATCGTTACCTTTGCCCCTGTCAATTCTATACGCTATGTCACTGAAATTTATTTCTGCAGAACAAGCTGCATCCATCGTCAAGAATGGCGACAACATCGGATTCAGCGGGTTTACCCCTGCCGGTGCCCCCAAGGTGGTCGCCGGAGCCATTGCGGCCAAGGCCGTGGCCGAACACGAAGCCGGCCGTGAATTCAAAATCGGTATCTTTACAGGAGCTTCCACCGGTGACACCCTGGACGGTGTGCTGGCCCGTGCCAATGCCGTCAAGTTCCGTACGCCCTACCAGTCGAACAAAGACCTGCGCGACCGTATCAACGACGGTTCCGCTCCCTATATCGACCTTCATCTGTCCCATCTTCCCCAGGAAATCCGCTACGGTTTCTGGGGCAATGTCGATATCGCCGTCATCGAGGCTGCCGACATTACCGAGGAAGGAGAGATTGTCCTGACCACAGGTGTCGGTATTGCGCCGACCATTGCCCGTCTGGCAGGCAAGATCATCATCGAGCTCAATGCCAAGCATCCGAAATTCATCCGTGGCCTGCACGACCTCTATGAGCCGGCCGATCCTCCCTACCGTCGCGAAATTCCTGTTTACAAACCCAGCGACCGTATCGGTACGCCGATTTTGAAGGTGGATCCCGCCAAGATTGTAGGTATCGTCGAGAACAACATGGACGACCAGGTCAAGGCCTTTACCGAACCCGACGAGACCACGCGTACCATCGGCAACCGCGTGGCCCATTTCCTGGCCGGAGAAATCAAAGCCGGTCGTCTGCCGGCCAGTTTCCTGCCCATCCAGTCGGGCGTCGGCAACATTGCCAATGCCTTGCTGGGAGCTCTTGGCGAAAACCCCGACATCCCTGCTTTTGAGATGTACACCGAGGTAATCCAGGATTCGGTCATCGGCCTCATGCGCGAAGGGAATGTCAAATTTGCCAGTGGTTGCTCACTGACCGTGTCTCCCGAAGTGCTGCACGGCATCTATGCCGACTGGGACTTCTTCAAGGACAAACTGGTGCTGCGTCCCCAGGAAATCTCCAACAACCCCGAGGTGGCCCGCCGTCTGGGTCTGATCACCATCAATACCGCCCTGGAAGCCGACCTGTTCGGCAACATCAACAGCACCCATGTGCTGGGCACCAAGATGATGAACGGCATCGGCGGCAGCGGCGATTTCACGCGCAATGCCTTTTTGTCGATCTACACTTGTCCTTCGGAGGCCAAGGGCGGCAAGATTTCGGCCATCGTTCCGATGGTTTCCCATCTGGACCACAGCGAGCATTCGGTCAAGATCCTGGTCACCGAGCAGGGTGTGGCCGACCTGCGTGGCAAGTCGCCGATCCAGAAAGCCCAGACCATCATCGAAAACTGCGTGCATCCCGACTACAAGCAATTGTTGTGGGACTACCTGAAACTGTCCAAGGGCGGCAACACGCCTCACACCCTGTCGGCCTGCTTCAACATGCATCAGGAGTTTGCCGCTTCGGGCGACATGCGCAACACGCGCTGGTAAACCCCTATGGAAAGGATCTATCTGATCGGCTATATGGGTGCCGGCAAATCCCGTCTGGGCAAAATGCTGGCTGAGGCTCTTGGATGGTCTTTCACCGATCTGGACCTTTTCATCGAAGAAAAATACGCACAGGATATCCCTTCTCTCTTCGCCAGCCGGGGAGAGGAGGGATTTCGTTTGATAGAGCAACAGGCTCTTCACGAAACGGCCCATTGGCAGCATACGGTGGTTGCCACGGGCGGCGGTGCCCCTTGCTATGGTGACAATATGGAGTTCATGAACCGTAGCGGAGAGACCGTCTATCTCCAGGTGGCCGTGCCGGAGTTGCTCCGTCGGCTGCTTTCGCCCAAATCTCAAGGCAAACGCCCTTTGTTGGCCGGTCTCAGCCCGTCGGAGATGGAAGAGAAGATTGTCGGAATGCTCAAACAGCGGGAGCCCTATTATCTCCGGGCGAAACACCTCTATTACATGGCCGACGAACAGCCCCGCGAGAAAAACCTGCAGGGATTGCTCTCTGCCCTGGGGCGGTAGGATCCCTCAAAAATAAGAAAAGAAGAAGCCCGCTACGAAATGTTCTGCAGCGGGCTTGTCTTTTATTGGCGATGACTGTCCAAATTGGCTTTCAGGCGCTCCTGGACCAGGGCTTGGTGGTCCGGGTCGCCATAGTTGGCAAAGGGCAGGATGCGGATGCCGCCACGCGGGTTGAACAGCCCCGTCACTTCGATATACTTCGGATCCATCAGTTTTATCAGGTCCTTCATGATGATGTTCACGCAGTCCTCGTGGAAATCTCCGTGGTTGCGGAAGCTGAACAGGTAGAGCTTCAGGCTCTTGCTTTCGACCATCCGCCGGCGGGGAATGTAGCTGATGATGATGTGCCCGAAGTCGGGCTGGCCGGTTTTGGGACACAGCGTGGTGAATTCCGGACAGTCGAGCGTGACGAGATACTCGTTTTCCGGGTGCTTGTTTTCGAAGGTCTCCAGCATTTCCGGACTATAGTTGTCTTTATACTGTGTGTGCTGGTTGCCCAACAGGCTGATTCCTTCCAGCTCCTTTTCGGTTCTTGGCATAGCTAGTCTTTTGGTTATTTGATAATGTATTTCTTTCCGTCGATCAGATAGATGCCGGCGGGCAGCTGGTCGAGGCTCTCTGCGTTGATGCGACGGCCCAGGATGTCGTAGATGCCACGGGGGCGGGACACAGCGGTGGGCTGCTTAACGCCGGTGGCTTCATCGGGCACGCGTATGAGCATGTCGTAGAGACGGATTTCTCCGCCCGAGTTGGAATTGAGCAATTGGATGGTGATGGGTTGGGCGCACTGTCCGATGCCAGCCTCTGAGAGAACATCCCAGTTGCAATAGGTGCCTTTGGCCAGTTTGCTGGTCTTGAAACTGCCGCTGGTGCCATCGGCTTTGTTCCATTTCACCGTAATATACCGGGCGCCGGTAAAGTGCAGGTTGACCATCAACTTCATCACTCCGGTGGGCAGCGTCCACTGGATACCGCCGTTATTGCGTCCCAGAACGGCCGCTCCTCTGGTGCATCCAGCCGGAATGGTGCTGTCGTTTTCGACATAAGTGGGTTTGATGTAGGAGGGCTTGTCGCTTGAAGTGCCCTGTATCATCGAAACGACATTTTTCAGGTCGTCCGGCAGATTGTCGGGCTGATCCTGGAAATGATACCAGTCACCTGTGAGGATATGCGAGGGAGCGACCACTGTGATGGTCACGTATTTGACAAGGTCCTTGTTGCCTCCCACAGCAGCGATGCTGAAAGTGCCGCCGGCCAGAGGCGTGCCTGAGATGGTCAGGGTGCTGTCGTTGTCCATCTGGTAGCTGAGGCCTTCGGGCAGCTGGCCGATTTCAAACTGTTTGGCCGATCCTCCGAACTGGAAGGTGATCGGGGCAATGGCCGTGCCGGTGACAATCTCCTGGGTGGCGTTGCCGCTCAGGCAGTCGAGCGTGGCCTTGACTACATGGGGCACATCGGGCGTGGAGGGAACGCCGTCGCTCTCAAAAGCGCCGAAGTCGGGACGCTCGTCGTTGAACGGGATGGTGATATTGTCGAGGACCACCAGCTCCAGGTTGGCCGATGTGGCCTGTTCTTCGGTCATGAAGCGTTCCGGCTCGAAATTGACGATGGAATCGCCTTTGTCTATCATGACGGAGTTGTCGATCAAGCGGGCAAATCCGTTGTCGGGCAACTGGCCGTCGGCCTGGCGGGGAGCCATGAAGTCGGCCACCGTCAGACTTTGGAACTCGGAAGAGTAATCCTTGGTCTTGGGTTTGTCGCTGCCCACTTTCTGGCCTTCCTTGTAGGGATTGCAGCCGTCCAGGGTGGTCCAGCTGTTGTAGTCGGTATTGGGCACGACCGAGCCTTCCTTGTCGGCGGAAAGGAATTCATGGTTGGTGTTCACAGGCCTGAACCCGATGCAGTTGCGGATATACATGCCGCCATATTTGAAGACGGTCGGGAAGCGGAAGTTGTAGCCGTTGTCCCAGGCTACGCAATTGAGGATATACATGCCTTCGTAGGCGTTGTTCTGATCGAATCCTTTCCCTGTATTGCCGAACGATACACAGTTTTTCACCACATGGGCCCCCACCGACTGGTCGAAAGCGGCACCGCCGCTTGAGCCCCCGCCGCCCAACTTGAAGCCGTTGCCGTTGCCGGCCGTCTGGCCTTCGGGCGTGTAGCCGTTGTGATAGGTCCAACAGTTGTCGATCAAAACGGGGTGATAGACCATGTACAGGTCCCAGCCGTCGTCGCTGTTGGTCCACGAACGGCAGTTATGGAATTCCGTGCCGGGCCCGGGGAAGAGCTTGCAGGCAAAGCCGTCGGCATCTCCGCCGTCGTCGCTGCCGTTGTAGGAACGGGCATCGTAGTTGTTGTAGGAATCACAGTTGACGACAATGTTGCCCCGGCAGAACTGGTAGCCCGGGTTGAACTTGGGTGTGCCGGCGGGCAGTTCCTTGGTTTCTTCGATGGAGAAATCCTTGTACATGCCGATCTGGAGGCCGGTATCGTTGTTACCGTAGAAAGTACAGTTTTCCACAATATTGTAGGAACCTTCGATCTTCATGCCGTTGTCTTCGGCATTGCACAGGGTCAGCCCCTTGAAGTGCCAGTAATTGGCCAGATGGTTCACATAGATGCAGCGCCCCATCTTGAAATCGTTCATGGAGGTGTGGTGCATGGCCGAGCCGTCGATGACAACCGTGTCGCCCGGGACCGCCCACATATAGCATCTCATTTTGGCAGAGGTGGCTTTTTCCGGGATTTTGATCCTTTCCGAAATGACATAGTGTCCACCCTTGATCCAAAGGGTGTCACCGGGCTGCAGCAGTTCGACCCCTTTGTGGATGGTCAGCAGCGGGGCTTCTGCTGTCCCCGGATTGTTGTCGTTACCGTCGGTGGCTACGTAGAGTGATGCCATGGCTGGCGCCCAACTCAGGCAGAGTGCGGATGCTAATAACAGGTTGGTCAGTTTTTTCATATTCGATGCAGACAGTGGGGATTCTCGTTTAATATTTGATGACTTTGTCGGTGAAAACGCTACCGTCGTGATAGCGGATGCGTCGTATCATGATGCCCTGGCAGGGAGCGGAAAGTTTTTTACCGTCCAGTGTGTAGTACTCAACCGACAGAATCGCCGGGGAGGCGGCTTCGGGGTTCTCGATGGCGCTGGGCCGGTTTTGAGGCGGATAATACTCATCGACAGCGGAGACGGCATCCTCGTTGCCAGCCCGGACAATATGTTCGACCAGACCATTGAGATAGACTTCCAGATTGGTGTACCAGCCGTGTTCGGTGTCGAGGGTATATAATTTGCCATCGGAAGCATTGTTCCTGTCCAGTCCGTTGGCCTCCTCCCACTTGTCGGGCATGCCGTCCCTGTCGGTGTCGAAATCGGTCGGACGGGAGGCTTGCGTCAGGGGTGGGAAACTGGCCAGGGTGGTATCCTGAACTCCCGAAGGATCGTTTACGAGGTCGATGACTCCGGCCCGGTTTGTCACAGTGCCGGTAAAAGTGCAGGTGCCGGTCCGGGCTTCTTCCTCGTAGCGGGCATCGGCGGCATCACGCCACAGGGAGGCTCCGGCATAGGCCAGGACTTTCTCATAGGCGACGGTGGCCGCATGGGTGGTCACTTCCCCGGCTTCGATGGGATTGTCGAGCCTTACCCGTACGCAGTCGTAACCCTGGCTGTTCTTGACGTAGTCCACCTGACCATAGAGATGCAGAGTGTCTGGAATGTATTTTTCGTCGTTGATTTCCGAAAGGCCGCTGTCATAGACAACGCCCTTCCAGTCGTAGTTTTCGGCAGATTTCCCGGCGGCCTCGACATAGTTGCCCCGGATGTAGTAACGGCTGCTGTAGCCCCACAGGTCGGGATAACCCTTGGCATTGTCCTTGGTCCCTACCGAGACCTGGGTGACGCGGGTCTTGTTGACAGTTCCCGGACCGGCCTTGTAGTAGTTGTTGATCATGTTGACATAGCCGCCGCCAGGACCGCCGTAGCAGCCTCCGGTGCCCCAGTTGTACATGACGCAGTTGCGTAAGTCCACCTGTTCGGCCTGGACGGTGTTTTCGTATTTTGTCTTGTCATAGCCGTCCCACTGGTAGCGTGCCCCGTTGAAACGCGGCACCCGGTTTTGCATGTGAGCCAGGAAATTGTGATGGAAGGAGGCACCTTTGCCTCCCCAGATACCGCCATAACTGTGTTCTCCCTTGGGATGTCCGGGATTGGCCAGGGCCTCGGTGAGGTTGCACCATTGCATGGTGAAATTGCGGTTGTCGTAAAAAGAAGCGATTTCATCGATAGACCATGAGAATGAGCAATGGTCGAGAATGATATTGCTTTTCTGACGGCCCCAGATAGCATCGGCCCCTTCATTGACATCCTTGACCTGTGAACGGCGGAAACGGACAAACCGGATGATGATGTTGTCTTCCTTGTTCAGGACCACGGTCCGATAGCGAAGGGTGATCCCCTCGCCCGGGGCTGTCTGGCCGGCGATGGTGGTATTCCCTCTGACATAGAGATCCTCCTGAAGATCGATGTAGCCGCTCACATCGAAGACAATGATTTTGGCACCGCTCTGTTTCAAGGCCCAGCGCAAGGACCCCTTGTTGTTGCCGTCGTCTTCGAGGGTGGTGACATGATAGACGGTGCCGCCCCGCCC
>JAFSRR010000086.1 GCA_017446025.1 Bacteroidales bacterium
CCTGAGTTGCCGGATGAACCTGATCCGCTTCCACAGCATCCCCGACACGCCTTTTGTAAGAAGCGAGGAAAGCACCATCCAGGCCTTTGCCGACTATCTCAACGCCAAGGGTTTGCTCACTACCGTCAGGGCTTCGTGCGGGGAGGATATCCAGGCGGCCTGCGGCCTGCTGTCGACCTGCGTGTCGAAGGATGATGTGGGCTGATGACCAGTTTCCGGGATAGTTACTGAAACCTAAAAACTATAGGAATGGTAAAGGAGACAGGAACGGCTTTCCCGTCTTTCTTGCCTGGTTCCCACTTGGGCATGGAAGATACCATACGAAGTGCCTCTGCGTTCAGGTCTTCATGGACACCGCGCAAAAGCTTGACATCGCTTACGGTACCATCGGTCCCAATGGTAAACTGAACTATCACACGGCCTTGCACCTTGTCTGCTTTTGCCTGTTCCGGATACTTGAGATTGTTTTTAATCCACAAGTTAAAGTCTCCGTCGAAGATAGGTTTTACATCAACCTTTTCAAAATCCATAGCTTCCTGTTCAGGAGGAGCAGGTGCCTCCTGCACTTGTGTTTCCGGAGCCGATTCCTGGCTCTTCTTAGGAGAATTACAGGCGTACATAAGTACGGCCATCACGGGGATAAGGGCCAGATACGACCAGCCCATCCAGCGGGAAGAAGAAGTTTTAATCATCATTTCAATTCTGTTTTTCAGTTTGGTGTGCTGGAAGCCGCTGGCCAGGAAGAAGCGCTGTTCTCCCACGGCTTTTCGCACAAGAAGTAGTTGATATTGAGTTGCATCGATGCCTTTTTGAATGACCCCCTCATCGGCCTCATATTCCTGCAGGAGCCGCAGTTCCTCACGGGTAATCCATATTAGGGGATTCCACCAGAAGAGCAGTTGAATGGGCAGGAACAATACAAGGTCCAGCGAATGCCTGCATTTTATGTGCATCAACTCGTGAGTGAGTATGGCGGGATTCTCCAATAAGTCTTTCCGACTGATCACCACCGTTCTCCTCCAACTGAATGATGGAACGTCATGTTCCAGAATGGCCAGCCGGCAACCATCCAGTCCCGATGACTTACCCTTCCGGATTATTTGCTGCATCTTCCAGGCTGATCTTAGATAGAGCAAGAGGGTGATGACAAATCCGGCGATGTAAAGGGCTAGTACTACGTCCTGCCAGGCAACGGACGGCTCATGTGCCATTTGCATGGGCTCGGCCCCAACGCCTGTCATAATCGGTTTCGAAGCAATGCCGACTGCCGTTGTTGCGGTCCGGAGTCTTATGAACGGCAAAAGAAGACAAAGATGACTTCCCGAGAGCAACAGCAACCGGTTCAGGCGGAAGAACGTGGTCCGCCGCATCACCAACAGGTAAAAAATATGGAATAGGCTTAGATAGAGGCCTGCCCGAACGATGTATAACAGGAACGGTGTCATTTTTTATTCTTTTCGATTTGTGCGATGAGGGCCTTGAGTTCCTGCAAATCCATTTTGTCTTCCTCCACGAACTGAGAAACCAGGCTCAGGTAAGAATTGCCATAATAACGGGACACTACCTCGGAAACGGTATCTCCGTGGTATTGTTTTTCGCTGATCTTAACTTTGTAACGGAAGGAGTTGGCCATGGGCTCCCGTTCCAAGAATCTTTTTCTCTCCAGGAACTTTACCAAGGTGGCTACAGTGTTGTAGTGGGGCTTGGGTTCCGGCATATAACTGATCAAGTCTCTGATAAACAACGGTTCATGCGCCCAAAAGATGTTCATTAACTGTTCTTCTTTTGCTGTCAGTTTCTGTTTCATAATCTATGTTGGGTATGATAATACGGCGCAAATATAGTGATAAAAATTTTATCTCCTAATTATTTTAGTAGAAATCTTTTATTTTTTCGGAGTTAGGATTATTTCTTCTCAGCGTCGCTTCGCTATGCGGCATATTTTTTTTCATAGCTTCGCTAAGCACATTTCTTTTGTGATTGTGCTCGACTTGCACTATTTTTGCACAACCTACTGAATCTTACGGCGGGATGAACATGATGAAAGCTTGAAAGATGCTGGGATGAATGTCTGAAAGATAGAGTGGGTTAAATATAGGAAAGATGAATGTTGTAAATAAGGCTTTTGTTTATCGGGTCGGCGTATGGATGGCACTGGTCTGTGTGATATTGTCGGCTGTTTCCTGCCGGCGTGGCAACCTCAACAATCCGCTGACGGCCGGTGCTGTCGGCGCCCCCTGGGAAGTGCTGGTCGTGATGGACAAGGGCCAGTGGGACAACACCGACGCAGGCCGTGCCCTGTTTGATGTGCTGGACGACGACGTGCCCTGTCTGCCGCAGTCGGAGCCGCGTTTCAAGATCTCGCGCTGCGACCAGGCCGAGTTCCAGGGCATACTCAAGCCCGTGCGCAATATCATCCAGACGGAGATATCGAATATCTATTCGGCGCCCAAGTTCCACTTTTACAAGGACCTGTGGGCCACCAACCAGTATGTGCTCAAGATTGTGGCACCCGACAACGCCAGTTTTGCCGCCTTTGTCACGGAAAAAAAGGACGTCATCTACGACTATTTCGAGAACGGCGAGCGGGAGCGCGCCCTGCAGATCCATCGCAAGACGCACAACCGCGACTTTTCGTCGCTGGTCATGAATCGCTTCGGCTACCAGATCTGGGTGCCCAAGTTCATGAAGCGCTACAAACTGGGCGATGACTTCCTGTGGCTGTCCAACGACCAGCCACGCAAGCGTCAGGACATGGTCATCTATTCCTATCCCTATACCGATCCCAACACCTTCACGCTGGCCTATCTCAATGCCAAGCGCGATTCGGTGATGAAGGCCAACATCCCGGGCGGGCCGAAGGGTTCGTACATGGCCCGGCAGGAAAAAGAGCCCATGACTTTCCGCGAGCTCAGCGTCAACGGCAAGTATGCCGTGGAAATCCGCGGCCTGTGGGAGATGCGTGGCGACATGATGGGCGGTCCCTACGTGAGCCTGACCCGCCTGGACGAGCAGGCCCAGCGGGTGGTGACCGTGGAGGTCTTCCTCTTCGCCCCCGACGAGAAGAAACGCAATATGCTCAAACATAACGAGGCGGCTTTGTATTCGCTCAAGCTGCCCGGTGAAATGTCCGCAGAATAATCAACATTCAATGGAAAACGGAAAACTCAAAATCGGAATTACCCAGGGAGATATCAACGGCATCTCCTACGAAGTGATACTCAAGACCTTGATCGAGCCTAAGGTGTACGAGCCCCATGCCGTGGTGCTGTATGGTTCGTCGAAGGTGGCCTCCTATCATAAAAAGAATCTGGACCTGACCCTCAGCATGACGGTGGTCAACACGGCGCTCGATGCCCAGTATGGCGCGGTGAGCGTGGTCAACTGCACCGACGACGAAGTGAAGGTCGATCTGGGCCAGTCCACCCCGGTGGCCGGCCAGTGTTCGTGGCAAGCGCTGCAACGGGCTGTCCGCGAGCTCAAGGACGGCATGATCGACGTGCTGGTGACCGGGCCGATCAACAAGCACAACATCCAGTCGGAGCAGTTTCAGTTTCCCGGCCATACGGAATATCTCGAACGGGAATTCGGCCAGGGCCGCCAGGGCTTGATGCTGATGGCCTGCGAGTCGATGCGCGTGGCTGTGGCCACCGGCCATATCCCCGTGGAGGAAGTGCCTGCGGCGCTCAATCAGGCGCTCATCCTGGACAAGATCAAGACCCTCGACAAGAGCCTGCGCTATGACTTTGCCATCGACAAGCCCCGCATCGCCGTATTGGCACTCAATCCCCATGCCGGCGACGAAGGCCTGATCGGCCGCCAGGAGCAGGACATCATCGCCCCGGCTGTCGAGGAGGCCCGCAAGCAGAACCTCTGCGTGTTCGGTCCCATCGCTGCCGACGGCTTCTTCGGCTCGGACAACTATATGCGCTACGACGGCATCCTGGCCATGTACCACGACCAGGGACTGATCCCCTTCAAGGCGCTGAGCATGGGCCACGGGGTGAATTTCACCGCTGGTCTGCCCATCGTGCGCACCTCTCCGGCCCACGGCACGGCCTATGAGCTGGCCGGACAGAACCTGGCCGACGAGAGTTCCTTCCGCGAGGCCCTCTACATGGCCTGCGACATCTATTTCAACCGTCTGCGCTACGAGGAGATGCACCGCAATCCCCTGCGCAAGCAGCACATCGAACAGAGCGGTGGCGACGACCTGCCTCCTGTCTCCGAAGAAGAACTATGACTACAGAAGAACTGATACAGATCAAACAGCGTTTCAAGATCATCGGCAACACCCCGGCCTTGAACCGCGCCATCGATATCGCCGTGCAGGTGGCTCCGACCGACCTGTCGGTGCTCATTGTGGGTGAAAGCGGCTCGGGCAAGGAGTTTTTCCCCAATATCATCCATCATTTCAGCAACCGCAAGTTCGGGCCCTATCATCCTGTCAACTGTGCTGCCATTCCCGAAGGCACCATCGACTCCGAACTGTTCGGGCACGAGAAGGGCGCTTTTACCGGTGCCATCGCCGACCGCAAGGGCTATTTCGAAGTGGCCGACGGCGGGACCATCTTCCTCGACGAGGTGGCCGAACTGCCGCTGCCTACCCAGGCCCGTCTGCTGCGTGTGCTGGAATCGGGCGAGTTTATCCGGGTGGGTTCGTCCAAGGTGTTGAAAACCAATGTGAGGGTAGTGGCCGCCACCAACCGCGACATGGCTGAGGCCATCAAGTCGGGACAGTTCCGTGCCGACCTCTACTACCGCCTGAACGCCATCTCCATCTCCGTGCCGCCGCTCCGTGAGCGTCCCGACGACATCCTGCGCCTGTTCCGCAAATTCACCACCGATGTCACCGAGCAGTACCGCATGCCCAGTGTGCGGCTCACCGAAGATGCCAAGAACCTCTTGCTGACCTATCGCTGGCCGGGCAACGTGCGCGAACTGAAAAACCTGGCCGAGCGGGTGGCTGTCCTGGCCTCCCAGCAGGAAATCACGGCCGACGACCTCAAGCAGTACATCGATCCGGTCAACACCATGCCGGTGCTCTACGGAGCTTCTTCGCGCCAGGCCGAAGGACAGAGTTTCGCCAACGAGCGCGAGATCCTCTACCAGATCCTCTTCGACATGAAGAAGGATATGCGCGACTTGAAGGCTTTGGTGCACGACCTGATGCAGAAGAACCAGATCACCGACGTGCAGGTGCCGGCCAATCTTTACCTCGACGAGGAGGGCATGGGCATCGACAGCCGCATGACGGGTCTTTCCCGTGGCCGGGAGTTCGGCCACGTGCAGGAGGTTTCCCCCGCCGAGCCCTCTCGCACTGCGTCGACCTCTTCGCGCAAGGACAACCCCCATATCCAGGAGACTTCGGAATATGTCGAGGAATCGCTCTCGCTGGACGATATGGAAAAGGAAACCATCCGCAAGGCCCTGGAACGCAACAACGGCCGCCGCAAGAACGCCGCCGCCGACCTGAATATCTCGGAGCGGACGCTCTACCGCAAAATCAAAACCTATCATCTGGACTGATCATGAAAAGATTTTGCGCCCTGCTGCTGACTAGCCTGCTGCTGACAGGTGTTTTGCTGCCGCTGACCGGCTGTCGGATCGGCTACAGTTTCAACGGCGCCTCGATCGACTACAACCTGACCAAAACCATCTCGGTGAAGGATTTCTCCAACCAAGCCCTGCTGGTCTATCCGCCGCTGGCCCAGAATTTTTCCGAGTCGTTGCGTGAAATCTACACCCGCCAGACCAAGCTCAAGGTGCTCAAGGCCGACGGCGACCTCCAGTTGGAGGGGGAGATAGTCGGGTATGACTTGGCCCCGCTGGCGGCCCAGTCGGACGGCTATGCCGCCGAGACCAAGCTCACCATGACGGTCAACGTGCGCTATGTGAACACCAAGAAGGAAAAGGAGAACTTCGAACAGCGTTTCAGCGCCTACCAGACCTTCCCTTCGACCTCTATGCTGGAGGATGTGCAGGACGCTCTGCTCGAGGAAATCATCAAGGAAATCACCGAGAGCATCTTCAACAAAACCGTAGCCAACTGGTAATGACTCCCGATACGCTGACACACTGGATCAAGCATCCCGAGACGCTCGACAAGGAAGCGATGCTGGAATTGGGTCAGGTCCTCAGGGCCTATCCTTGTTTTTCAGCCGTGAGAATGTTGTATCTCAGGGCTTTGTATCAGCTGGGCGATTTGAACTATCATAGCGAGCTTTTCAAGACCTCCCTGTCGGTGCCCGACCGCCGGGTACTCTATTATTTCATCAACGGCCAGCCTTGTCCCTTGCAGACGACGCCCGATGTCAGGCAGGAGGAGCGTGCTCCGGCTCCTGAGGCACAGGATTTCGGCCTGATCGACACTTTTTTGGAAGGGGTCGTGGATTCGAGCCCTGCCGGGGTCACGCTCGAAAGCCAGTACACCGGCTATTCGCTCGAAAAGGAGCATGGCGACGGCAGCGATGTACCGATCGACAATCCTGTGATCGGAGATTTCCTGGCACATGCCGGCGAGCGGGCGGAGCGTTCACAAGCTTCGGCGGAGGCTGGCGCTGCAGGGACGGACGCTGCGGGTGTTGCCGATGTTGCCGGCTCCCTGCCCGGCGAGCAGGAAATGGCCTCCTGGGAGGTACTGCCCGAGTATGCGTTTACCGAGACCTTGGCCCGTATTTACATCAAGCAGAAAAAATATGAGCAGGCAGTGGAAATATTCCGTTCGCTGATGTTGAAAAATCCGGAAAAAAGTATTTACTTTGCCGACCGAATAAGATTCTTGGAAAAAGTCATTAATCATCTAAAAAAATAGGAACTATGTTTTTGGCTATCAGTATTTTGATATTTATCGTCGCCGCAGTGCTCATCCTCATTGTTTTGGTGCAGAACTCCAAAGGCGGTGGTCTGGCTTCCGGTTTTGCATCTTCCAATCAGGTGATGGGTGTCCGTAAAACCACCGATTTCCTGGAAAAAGCCACCTGGACGCTGGCCGGTATCGTACTTTTCGGTTGCATCATCTCGGCTGCTTTCATCCCGAAGAACACCCAGGAACGTGAATCGGCCCTCAAGGATCAGGTCGAGGAAGCTGTCACGATGGATCCCAATCTGGTGGCTCCGGATTTCGACGACGCCGAATAATCCGTCACATCATAAAAGTAAATGGGCGACTCCACCAAGAGCCGCCCATTTTTTTGTCTCTTACATTTGCAGGTCTTCCTTTGCTCCTCGCGGGTTTCCCCGTAGGTGGCACGGCCAGCAGAGGCTTTGGCAGATTTCGCCTGCCGCTACGATTAGTCTTCGCCTGTCGCTACGCCTAGTCTTCGCCCAGGCAGAGGCATAGAAGGTGCCTGGGCAGGGAGTGATAAGTCAAGGAAAAGGTTTTGTCGCCGTAACGGCCTGTCGCGGGAAACTCCGCCCCGGAGGCGGGAGGCGTGATGGACAGGTCTTGCAAGTAGCCGTTCACCTCGTCGCAAAGGGCCTTGTAAAGGGCTTCCTTGCCAGTCCAGCAGGCAGTCAGGAGCCGAAGGCGGTCGGCCGGGTCGGCGGCCAGGGCATCGATCGAGCGGCTTTCCCCGGGCTGCAGGAACTTGCGCTCGACCTTGCGTATCCTTTCGCTCACGGCTTCCACGTCCACCCCGATATGGCGGCGTTCGCGGCTCAGGACCACGGCGGCGTACTCGCGGCAATGCGACAGGCTCAAGTGCCAGTCGGAGTCTTCCAGGAAAGGCCGGCCGCTGGGGTGGTGCGCCAGGCGCCGGGGATCAAAGCCAAGCTGGCAGAGCAAGGCCCTGACAGCATAGAATTCCTGCCGCCGGCCCGCAGCCTTCAAGGGACAGTCTATGGCGTGCGGCAACATTGAGGCCAGCGTTTCGGCGCTTTCCTCAATGTGCCACAATCCGTACAGACAATTGTCCTGTTGTGCCTTTAGCAGCAGGCTCATAGAAAGGACTTAGAAGGGCAGGTCGTTGTTGGCTGCTCCCGTGGGCGGCAAATCATCGATATTGGGCACGGATGCCGGGGCTGCGGCCTGGGCAGGCTGTGCAGCATCGTCGCGCTTGCGACCCAGCAACTGGATGGTGTCGGCCACGATTTCGGTGGTGTAGCGCGTCACGTTGTTCTTGTCGGTGTAGGAACGGTAGGTGATTTTCCCTTCGATGTAGAGCTGGCTGCCTTTGTGGATGTGTTTCTCGGCTAGCGAGGCCAGTCCTCTCCATGCCACGATGTTGTGCCACTCGGTGCGTTCGGGCACCTGGGTGCCGTTGACTGTGGTGAAGGCGCGTTCCGAAGTGGCCAGACTGAAGCGGGCTACGGGAACATCTTTGTCGACAAAACGGACGTCGGGCTCACTGCCGACATTTCCGACTAAAATAGCTTTGTTGATCATAGTGTATGAATTTATAGGTTAAACACGGGCAAATGTACCATGTTCAATCCGTTTGACAAAATATAAACTCGACATTAACCGAATATTTACTAATTATTAACTAATGAGCGCTTCCAATTGGTCTGCAAAACGCTTCACCAAAATCGGGACCGGATATTTATCTATCTCATTGACAGCGATATGCACAGCCTTTTCGGAAGGACTCCCTGCCGAGGTGCCCGTGCGCACCAGATAGAAGTCGGCCTGGATGGTCTGGTGTGTCAGCTGGTGACGGTAGTGCCGGCAGGCCAACAGGCTGGCTCCCCGGCCCGTCCAGCGGCCGATTTCGGGGTGGGAGGCCAGCAGCGCCGTCCAGTCTGTGGCGTCATCCTCGATGAGGGGGAACTCCCACAGGTGCTGCCAGATGTCCTTGTCCTGCCGTTGTTGCAGATAGAGGCTGTGGCCGTCGTAGAGGCAAAGATAATGGAAATGGCGCGTTTTCCTTTTCAATCCTGATATCCTCACCGGCCGTTCCGATACTTTGCCCGAGGCCAGGGCCAGGCAGTGGGCGGCTATCGGACATCGGTCGCACTGGGGCGAGGCAGGGGTGCAGCACAGGGCCCCCAGTTCCATCATGGCCTGGTTGTGAACGGCGGCATGGCGCGGGTCCATCGTCTCGAGGGCCAGCTGCAAAAACAGCTTTTCTGAACGGGAATCCAGGATATTGGCTTCTATGTCGTAGAGCCTGGCCAGCACCCGGTAAACGTTGCCGTCCAGCACCGGCCGGGGCTCGTCGTAGGCAAAGGAGGCGATGGCCGAGGCCGTGTAGCGTCCGATGCCCTGCAGGCGGAGGATGTCTTCGTAGCGGCGGGGAAACACGCCTCCATGGTCGCTGACAATGCTGCGGGCTGCCTCGAGCAGATGGCGCGCCCGGCTGTAATAGCCCAGTCCCTGCCACAGGCGCAGGATGCTGTCTTCATCGGCGGCGGCCAGGGCTTTGACGTCGGGGTAGTGTCGGATGAAGCTATTATAATAAGGTAGGCCCTGGGCGATGCGGGTCTGCTGGAGGATCACTTCGGACAGCCAGATGCGATAGGGATCGCGGGTCTGCCGCCAGGGCAGCTCGCGTTTGTTCTCCTCATACCACTGGCAAAGAAGCCGGCTGATTTCAAAGCTTTTCTCGTCACTTTCCATGCTCACAAAGTAACAAAAAATCTTTGATTTCTCGCGATTTTCCACCATGGAAATGGTAAAACATTGACTATCAGCTTGGTGGGTAAAATCATTTTTTGGGAAAAATTCTTCGGAAAATTTTTTCTTCCTGAAAATTAGGTATATATTTGCAACCCGAAAGTGAGAATTCCGTTCAGCCCCTTGGGGAAGGCGGTTTTTTCAAGGATAGAGGAAGTTCAAAAACCTAATTGTATAATTTCATAATTCAAACAACAATGACTAAAGCGGATATCGTTAACGAAATCGCCAAGAGTACTGGCGTCGAGAAAGCTGCTGTTCTTTCGGTAGTTGAATCTTTCATGGAAACCGTTAAGG
Source organism: Bacteroidales bacterium (assembly GCA_017446025.1). Classification (GTDB taxonomy): domain Bacteria; phylum Bacteroidota; class Bacteroidia; order Bacteroidales; family UBA1402; genus UBA1757. Next base: position 9,914 of record JAFSRR010000086.1, read on the forward strand.
GTTCCCTCATCAAGGAAGAGAATGTTTATCTGAGAGGCTTTGGTAGCTTCATTATCAAGAAGAGAGCTCAGAAGACGGCCCGTAACATCTCCAAGAATACGACCATCATCATTCCGGAGCACAACATTCCTGCTTTCAAGCCCGCCAAGACTTTCATGACTGAGGTGAAGAAGTAATTTTAATATCACTCATATGCCAAGCGGAAAAAAGAAAAAAGGACACAAGATGTCCACGCACAAACGTAAAAAAAGACTGAGAAAGAACAGACATAAGAAGAAATAATGTTGTTCTTCCCAGTAACTGTCAGATAAGAACAAACTTACGCGACTGCATAGCCAGTAAGTTTGTTCTTTGTTTTAAATTTCAAGACCTGCTATGACTACAGAACTGGTAGTGGATGTCCAGCCTAAAGAGATTTCGCTGGCCGTGCTGGAAGACAGCCGGCTGGTGGAATTCCAGAAGGAAAGCCGGGACGTTTCGTTCTCGGTGGGCGACATCTTCCTGGGTCGGGTTCACAAGGTGATGCCCGGCCTGAACGCTGTTTTCGTAGATGTGGGCTATGAAAAAGACGCATTTCTTCATTATCTGGATTTGGGTCCCCAGTACAAATCCCAGCAGGCTTTCCTTGCGCAGTTGCAGGCCAACCGCAAGAAAACCCCGTCGTTGAGCAAATTCCGCATGCAGCCCGATATCCCCAAGGAAGGGCATATCGCCGAACTGCTCGCTCCCGGACAGGACATCCTGGTGCAGATCGCCAAGGAGCCGATCTCGACGAAGGGCCCCCGGCTCACCTCGGAAATTTCCATCGCCGGCCGTTTTCTGATCCTGATGCCTTTCTCGGACAAGATCTCCATTTCGACCAAGATCAAGTCGCAGGAGGAACGTGTCCGGCTCAAGCAGCTGCTCATGAGCATCACCCCCAAGGGCTTCGGCGTGATAGTCCGCACCGTGGCCGAGAACAAGCGGGTGGCTGAGCTCGACAACGAGCTGAAGGTCTTGCTCAAGCGCTGGGACGACATGCTGCAGAAAATCCAGACGGCTCCCAAACCGCCGTCATTGATCTATGAAGAGACCGGACGCACGGTCGTCTTGTTGCGAGACTTGCTGAATGCCTCCTTCGAGCATATCTATGTCAACTCCAAGGATGTATTCGGAGAAATCAGGGATTATGTCAGCCTGATCATGCCCGAAAAGACGGACATCGTCAAGCTCTACGACAAGGAAATCCCCATTTTTGACCATTACGGTGTGACCAAACAGGTCAAGTCGGGCCTGGGACGGGTTGTCTCCATCAAGGCTGGCGCCTATCTGATCATCGAGCATACCGAGGCCATGCACGTCATCGACGTGAACAGCGGCAATCGGACGCGCTCCCAGGACGGTCAGGAGGCCAACGCCTTCGAGGTGAACATGTCGGCTGCCGACGAAATCGCTCGCCAGCTGCGCCTGCGCGACATGGGCGGAATCATCGTGGTGGATTTTATCGACATGAACGACGGCACGAACCGTCAGAAGCTGTATGACCGCCTCAAGGAGGATATGGCCAACGATCGTGCCAAACACAACATCCTGCCTTTGAGCAAGTTCTGCCTCATGCAGATCACCCGCCAGCGGGTGCGTCCGCAGACGTTCATCCAAACGGCAGAGGTCTGTCCGACCTGCTTCGGCAAAGGCGAAATCCGTCCGTCGATACTGTTCACCGACATGCTCGAAAACAAGATCGATTATCTGGTCAACAAACTGCACAAGAAGAAATGCACCTTGCGGGTCCATCCCTACGTGGCAGCCTTCATTGAGAAGGGAGGCTTGTCTTCCCTCAAGTGGACGTGGCGCAGGAAATACGACCTCGGGCTCAGAATCGTGCCTTCACAGGCCATGACCTATCTCGAATATGCCTTTTTCGACCGGAAAGGGCAGGAGGTAGACATGAAGGAGGAAATCGAGATCAAGTAATCCTGCCGCCTGGCTAAAAAAAGAGCGTTGCCCCCGTGGGTAACGCTCTTTTGTCGTTTATAGAATAAGGTGTGCCTATTTCCACATCTTGTAGGGATGCTTGGAGAGCATGACGTTGTAGTAGCGCTTGTCGCCCGTCACTTCTTCTCCCAGCCAGTCGGGGCGGGGATAGGGCGTGTCGGCCGAGGGCAGCTCCAGTTCGGCAATGACCAGGCCTTCGTTGTCGCCGTGGAATTCATCGACTTCGAAGGTTAAGGGCCCTGCCGGCACCAGGTAGCGGGTCTTCTCAATTTTGCCTTTCAGGCAGAACTGCATCAGTTCGCGGGCTTCCTCGAAGGGAATTGGTTTCTCCCATTCGAAACGCTCGACGCCGTCGTCACTGGAGGGGCCTTTGAAGGTGATGAAAGCTTCGTTGTCGCGGATCCTGATGCGGAGCGTCTTGTCCCGGCTGTCGAACAACCAAGCCTGAACGATGTCGTAGTGTCTGGCGGCCAATGATTTGTATCGCTGGTCGCGCAGCAGGAACTTGCGTTCGGTCTCGGTTGCCATGATTTAGAAGGGCAGGTCGTCCTTGTCGTCGGTGGCGCTGAAGTCGGCCGGGGCGGCTGGCTGGCCAAAGGCGCTCTGAGGCTCGCTGGCGGCAGGGGCATCGGCCGGGGCGGCGGTGGCGTCGGCGCGGTCAATCTTCCAGGCGTTGACGTTGGTGTAGTAGCGGCCGTTGTATTCGCGGCTTTCCACGTCGAAGGAAACAACGACTTCCTGGTCGATCTCCAGGGGATACTGTTCGATCTTGTCGCCTCTCAGGCTGAAGCACATCTGCTTGGGATAGCGGTCGCCGTATTCCAGGATGTATTCTTGTCTCTGCCAGTTGCCATTGCGGCCTTCACCGCTCAGCAGCGGGAGTTTCTTGATGATTTTACCTTTGATTTCCATATCTCGTTTTGTCTTTTGATTCGAAGAAAACACCCGAAGCGCTTGATGACGTTTCGGGTGTGATCCAATAGGCGGAGGAAGAGGGATTCGAACCCCCGGAACCTCTCAGTTCAACGGTTTTCAAGACCGCCGCAATCGACCACTCTGCCATCCCTCCAGAAGTGACTGGCATGGTGGGCCAGTCAAGCCGGATTACTCAGCGGCGGGAGCTTCGGTCTCGGCAGCGGGAGCCTCGGCGGCTTCAGCAGCGGGAGCCTCGGCCTCGGCAGCGGGAGCTTCAGCAGCTGCTGCTTCGGCGGCTTCCTGAGCGGCAGCTTCGGCCTGGGCGGCTTCTTCTGCAGCCTTCTTCTCAGCCAGTTTCTTGGCCAGAGCCTCGGCTTTTGCCTTGTGAACAGCTTCTTCAGCTTCCTTGCGCTGTTTTGCCTTGATCTGCTCGGCTTCCTTTACTTTGGAAGCGGTAGCATTGAGGGCAGCCTGTTTGTTCTTCTTCCAGGCCTCGAAACGCTTCTCGGCTTCGGCTTCGTCGAAGGCACCCTTGGCGACACCGCCCATGAGGTGTTTCTTCAGCATGACGCCTTCCCTGGAAAGAATGTTACGAACAGTGTCGGTAGGCTGTGCGCCTACGCCAAGCCAATACAAAGCACGCTCGAAATTCAAATCTACTGTAGCAGGATTAGTGTTCGGATTGAACGAACCCAATCTTTCAATAAATTTACCATCACGTGGTGCCCTGCTGTCGGCTGCGACGATGTAGTAAAAAGCATAGCCTTTACGTCCATGTCTCTGCAATCTAAGTTTTGTTGCCATTGTGTTGTTTGATTTTAGTTGTTTTGCATTAGCGGCTGCAAAGGTAGTAATTTTATTTGTATCACCAAGATAGCCCTTTGAAAAAAACGTGGAAAAAATCCGGAAAAGTAGGGCGCCGATGATGGGAAAGTGCAATACTTTTTGTAACTTGCCGTCTTGTCGGGACAGGCGGTCCGGGCCCAAGGACGAGGCGATGAAAAAATGATGTAACTGCTTGATTTAATGATGCGATATCTAGTTTACGTGATATTGAATTTACGATTAGGCAATTATTTATTAATTATTAACACGCCGGGTCTTGCGCCAAACCGTCGCTTGGCCTTATCTTTGCCCTGCCATGAGCACAGCCGGAACGCCATCCGGCGACATGCCCGGGGAAAAGACATTGTTCCGGCCAGAACACAGTAGCAACAACTAAAAAGAATACCACTATGGCAAAAGAAGAACAGAATGTACAGAAAGGCCCTTCTGCAGAAAAGCTGAAAGCGCTGCAGATGGCCATGGAGAAAATTGAGAAGAACTACGGCAAAGGCTCCATTATGAAGATGGGCGACGACAAGGTCGAGGATGTGCCGGTCATCTCCACCGGCTCGGTTGGGCTGAACATCGCCCTGGGTGTCGGCGGCTATCCCCGCGGACGCATCATCGAAATCTACGGTCCGGAATCGTCGGGTAAGACCACGCTGGCCATCCATGCCATTGCCGAAGCCCAGAAAAACGGCGGTATCGCCGCCTTCATCGATGCCGAGCATGCTTTCGACCGTTTCTATGCCGAAAAGCTGGGCGTCGATGTCGAGAACCTGTGGATCTCGCAGCCCGACAGCGGCGAGCAGGCCCTGGAGATTGCCGACCAGCTGATCCGTTCGTCGGCCATCGACATCGTGGTCATCGACTCGGTGGCCGCCCTGACGCCCAAGGCCGAGTTGGAAGGCGACATGGGCGACAACAAGGTGGGCTTGCAGGCCCGGCTCATGTCGCAGGCGTTGCGCAAGCTGACGGCTACCATCAGCAAGACCAACACCACCTGCATTTTCATCAATCAGCTGCGTGAAAAGATCGGTGTCATGTTTGGCAATCCCGAAACGACTACCGGCGGCAATGCCCTGAAATTCTACGCTTCCGTCCGCCTGGACATCCGTCGCATCGGGCAGATCAAGGACGGCGAGGAAGTCATCGGCAGCCAGACCCGTGTCAAGGTGGTCAAGAACAAGGTGGCGCCTCCTTTCCGCAAGGCCGAATTCGACATCATGTATGGCGAGGGTGTCTCGCGTGTGGGCGAATTGGTCGATATCGCTTCAGAAATGGGTATCCTCAAGAAGAGCGGCTCGTGGTATTCCTACAACGAAACCCGTCTGGCCCAGGGCCGCGAGGCTGCCAAAGACTGTCTGCGTGACAATCCCGAACTGGCCGAGGAAATCGAAAACAAGATTTACGAGGCCCTCAAGAAATAACGATTTCATGTACCTTTCATGTTTGAGAGCGGGCGCCCCAGGGATTGAGACGCCCGCTCGTATTTTAGTTCCGGAAGACTTATTCCAGTTCCGGAAATCTTCTTACAGTCCCGGAAGGCTCCTTCTTACTTTTTGGTGTCTTCTTCCGGCTTCTTGGCCTCTTCTTCGGTGAAGTCGTCGTTGCCGGTCTTGACCAGCAGGTTGTACCAGGCGACGAGTTTTCTCATGTCGGAGACGCGTACCCGGTCCCGGTCGTAGGAGGGCAGGATGTCGGCCATGAGGGTTTTCAAAGCCTCGTCGTCGGCTTTCTTGACATCCATGTCCACGGGAGCGCCGCTGTATTTTTCTTTCATCAGGGCCAGCACTTCGCGCAGGGGCTTTTCGCCCTCGTCGGTGTAGATGGCGATTTCGCCCAGCGAGACGACGCGGTCCTGGTTGTAGGAAGGCATGCGCTTGCCGTCGATGAGCGATTCGACAATGAGCATGTTCTTGCCCTGCGAAAGCAGTTTGTAAAGGCCGGGTTTGCCCGATATGGAAAGGATTTTCTTTAACATGGGGATGACTGTTTTAGCGGTTATACAATTTGTGAGATAATATGCTGGATTTGGGGCAGCAGGGCGGATTTCTCGTCGTTGCAGACCGTGTGGTCGGCCAGGCGGATGAGCTCCTCCTGCGGCAGTTGGCGCGCCATGCGCTGTCTAACAAGGGCGGGGGTCATGCCGGGGCGGCGCAGCACCCGTCGGAGGCGCAGGTCGTCGGGGGCCGTCACGGCAATGGTGACATCGAACGACAGTCCCAGACGGCTCTGGAAAAGGATGGCGCTTTCAAAAACCACCCAGTCGGAGAGCTGTTTTTTACACCACGACAAAAAGTCGCGGGCCACGGCCGGGTGGGCCAGGGCATTGAGCTGCTCCAACTGCTCGGGATCATCAAATACCTTGGCAGCCAGGGCGGCGGTGTCGAGGCGACCTTCTCGGTAGAGGTCGTTGCCGAAGTCGCGGCAAAGCGCTTCTTTGAGGACGGTATCTTCGTGGTAGAGCCTTTTCACTGCCTGGTCGGAATCATAGACGGGAAATCCCAGGGTCTGGAAAATCCTTGTGACGACAGATTTTCCGCTTCCGATACCTCCGGTGACAGCGATGGTTTTCATCCTAGTTGATTTCAATCAGGCAGTCGGCTTGTTGGGGACTGATCCTGATACGGCTGATGTGCGAGGGCACCCGGCTCAGGACGATGGGCTGCAGCTCTCCCGGATGCTCGGTGAGCCGCTCGTAGTCGATGCTCAGTTCAAAATCGTCGGCACTGATGGCAGCATATTGCGAGATGCCCACCAGGAACGAGACTTTGACGCGTGCCGGGAAGGTGCGCAGCGTGATGCCGGCGGGCAGGTTACGGGCGACGACCGGCACTTCGAACGAGGCTTCGGTATAGGCCTCGACGGGGATGAACACTTCCACCTGCTGGGGACTGAAGCGGGCTCCGTCGATGCTTTTGAGTTGCAACATGGCCGTGGTCGTGTCGTTGAGGCCCTTGAAGACGGTGGCTACGGTTTCCACCCTCTGGAGCGTGTCCAGAATGGCATGGGGGGCAAACACCTTGACCGTGGGCGGGGAGAGCACTGCCTGGCCTGCCTGCATGTATTGGGGTGCCAGGTCGATGGCGGCATTGAGGCGGACAGGCACGTCGCGGCTTTCCTTCTCCACATAATAGACGCGCAGGCTGTCGGGCTGGATACGCAGGATCTGGGCCTCAGGCCTGAGCGCCTGTGACAGGACGTTTTCGTAGCGCGACAGGGGGATGCGGCCGACGCCTTCGGGCGTTTTCCAGCTCATCAGGTCGATTTCCAGAGGATGGCTCTTGCGTTGGAAATGATAGCCATAGAGATGCATGCCTTTGTCGCGGACCGTTACCTGGACACTTTGGATGAGTTCGCTGGTAATGGTCACGCTCTCGGGCAGGTCCCTGTACTTGACCGGATAGCTGATGACCGTCTCGTTGACGGTCTGGGAGTTCTCCAAAAACCAGAACAGGGTGGCGATGAACAAAAACAGCAGGAAGGTGAGGATTTCGCTCCTTTTGGCGCTCAGCAAAAAGCGGAGGGTTTTCCCGCTGTAGTGCCAGGCCCTTTTCCAAAAGCTGTTTTCTTTCATGACAGGGTTGTGGAAAAGTTATTTGACGGCTTTTTTCTCCTCTTTCTTGGGAGCGGGCTGGGTGGCGGCAAAGACGGCCGTTTTCTCAACACGGACCCGGACATTTTCGGAGATTTCGATGATGAAGGAGTCTTCCTTGACCTCGCGGATCTTGCCGTAGATACCGCCGTTGGTGATCACCTTGTCGCCCGGTTTGAGGGCGGCGCGGGCTTTTTCAACTTCTTTCTGCTTCTTGGTCTGCGGACGGATCATGAACAGCCAGATGACGGCAAAAATCAGGATCAGGGGCAACAGGCCGGTAATCATGCTGCCATTTCCGCCGGCGGCTTGGAGGAGAATGCTTAGAGTCATAGTTCCAATAGTTTATTAGTTCTTGAATAGTTTGTTTTCTTGCTTGAGTTGTTGGACGATGGTGTCGAGCGTACCGTTGATGAACAGGCCGCTCTTCTCGGTGCTGTAGACCTTGGCCAGGTCGATGTACTCGTTGAAGCTGACATTGAGCGGAATATCAGGGATATCGATGATTTCGGCCAGGGCAATCTGCAGGATGAGCAGATCCATCAGGGCCAGGCGTTCGAGCTCCCAGTTCTTGACCACCGACATGATGATGTCGCGGTATTGCGTTCCGTTGACGATGGCGTTGTGGAACAACTGCCGGGCGAAATCCCGGTCGCCTTCGTCCTTGAACATGGGCAGCAGTGGCTGATCGGCTCCCTGGCCTTCTTCAAACCGCTTGATGGTCTTGATGACAAAGGAGATGACGATGTCCAGGTCGTCGTTCCAGAAGATGCAGCGCTCTTCCAGGGCTTCGGCCAGCAGGTCGTTGTCGCTCAGGGTCTGCTTGAAGATCTTGCGCCACAGTTCCTTGTCGTCTTCGTAGGAGCAGGTGTCGGCAGCCATGTACTGCGTATAGGCCGGCGAGCCGGCAATCTGCTCGTACAACTGTTTGATGAGGCCTTCCTGCTGCGACCACGAGAGTCCGTGGTTGAAGGCAAAATGGTCCAGGTCGGTATTGGCGGCCAGCTGGGCGGCCAGGCGGTTGTCGATGAAACGGGTGTTGGGATGCTGCTCTTCGGGGCTGGGCAGGTATTTGTTTCGACCCAGTTCGATGCGTTCCGTGGCATAGCTCGTGATGGCCGGAACCAGCATCAGCAGGTAGTGATACAGTTCGTAGCTTTTATCCAGGCTGGCATTGAACTCTTTTTCTACGGCGCTGAGGTCCCTGTCGCTGTTCTGATAGTAGGCGTAGGCCATCTGCAGCACCTTGGAGCGGATAAGAACGCGGTTGATCATCTCTATGGTCAAAATTGGTCGTGCAAAGATAGCCATTTTTTTCTGTAAGATGACGGCGCAATCATATTTTTGCAGTACTTTTGGCTTTGTTATCGGACAGGGGGGTCCGATGCCGTCATTATAAACCTAAACGTGTATGGAAATTAATAGTAATGAACTGTCAGACAAGAAAGAAATCATCTACAGCCAAACGGTGAAGGCGGGGAAGCGAATCTACTATATCGATGTAAAAAAGAGCCGCAACCAGGAACTGTTCCTCGCCCTGACCGAGAGCAAACGCATCTCGGCCTCCGATGCCGCCCCGCAGGATGTCAGCTACGAAAAGCATAAGATTTTCCTTTATCAGGAAGACTTCGACCACTTCATGGCCGCCCTTCAGGATGCCATCTCCTATATCGACCGCAACGGCGGCTACGACCATTCCCGGGAAAAAGATAAGGGAAATTCGTGGGACAGCTTGGTTGATTGAAAGTTTTGTAGTACTTTTGCGCCGCTTTTCAGCCCGTGTGTGATGGGAGAATTTAAGCAGACAATTAAATTTTTGAGTAACACAAAACTATCAGTCAATGAAAACAATTGAATTGAACGCTGCTCCGAGAGCAGATTTCGGCAAGAAGGCCTCCAAGGGTATCCGCAAGAGCGGTTCCATCCCCTGTGTCATGTACGGAGGCAAGTATGGTGAAGACAAAGCCCTGCACTTCCAGATCAAGGAAGAAGACCTGCGCGGCCTGCTCTATACACCCAATGTATATCTGGTCAATCTCAGCCTCAAGGGCAAAACATACAAGGCCATCCTCAAGGAGGTCCAGTTCCATCCGGTCAAGGATACCCCCCTGCACCTGGATTTTCTCGAAGTCTTCGACGACAAGCCCATCGTTGTTGAGCTGCCTGTCAAGCTGAACGGTCTGGCTGCCGGTGTCCGCTCGGGTGGCAAGCTGAGCCTGGATATGCGCAAACTCCGCGTTAAGGGTCTCTACAAGGACGTTCCCGAATGCCTGAACATCGATGTCACTTCCCTGGAACTGGGCAAGACCATCCAGGTCGGTGGGCTGCATTTCGACAACCTGGAAATGATGAACGCCAAGAACGCCGTCGTCTGCGCTGTCAAGCTGACCCGTGCCGCCCGTGGTGCTGCTGACCAGGCAGAGGCTGAATAAATCAGAACATGAAATACCTGATTGTCGGGTTGGGGAATATCGGCGACGAATACAGCCATACCCGTCACAACATAGGTTTCGACATATTGGACGCTTTTGCGAAAGCGTCCAATGTTGTTTTTGCCAAAGCCCGTTACGGGGCCGTGGCCCGCTACAGCCTGAAGGGGCGGGAATTGGTCTTGCTCAAGCCTTCGACCTACATGAACTTGAGTGGCCAGGCGGTGCGCTATTGGCTGGCGAAGGAAAAGATCCCCCTCGAAAACCTGCTGGTCATCGTCGACGACATCGCCTTGCCTTTCGGACAGTTCCGTCTCAGGGGCGAAGGCAGCAGTGCGGGACATAACGGACTGGGCAACATTGAGTTCGAGCTCGATACCGAAAAATATGCCCGCCTGCGTTTCGGGGTGGGCCACGACTTTGCCCAAGGCGGCCAGATCGACTATGTGCTGGGCCATTGGCCCGAAGAGCAGGCGGCCCTCCTGCCGCAACGCTTCTCCGTGGCCGTCGAAATCATCAAAGCCTTCTGCCTGTCGGGGCTGGATTATGCCATGAACCATTATAATAAGAAAGGTATCTGAGCCCATGGCAACCGAAGTGCGCATCGACAAATGGCTGTGGGCAGTCCGCCTCTATAAGACCCGTACCATCGCTGCCGAGGCCTGTCGCAAAGGGCAGGTAAGCCTGGGTGGTGTCAACCTGAAGCCTTCGCGCATGGTCAAGGTCGGGGAGGTAATCAGTGTGCGCAAGCCCCCGATTATTCTTTCTTTCAGAATATTGCAGGCTATCGAGAACCGGGTGTCCGCCAAGCTGGTGCCCGAGATGCTCGAAGATGTCACGCCGCCCGAGCAGTACGAGCTGTTGGAACTCTCCAAAATCGGCGGTTTCGTGGACCGTGCCCGGGGCACCGGCCGTCCTACCAAGAAAGAACGCCGCGACCTGGACAGTTTCCTCTCGGACGATTTTTTCGATATCGACGACTAACCGCCGCCGGGCTATTCGGTCGTCCTGTCATGCGACTGACCGCCGATTCGTTTTTCGACTAGGAGAAAATCGTAAAAACAAAAGGCTGACACCGTAGCAGTGGTGCCAGCCTTTTTTGTATTCTTCCGTTTGTGGTTTATTCAACCGTGCCGAGCATTTCCTGGACGGTCACGCCCACGCCGATGAATTTCTCTCCGTAGTCTTTCTTGAACTGGCGGAAGTAGGCTTTGTGGCCGACCGAGATGTTGAACCAGACACCGTTGTACTGATAGAGGTACATGATGGTGGCCGAGGGTTTGTCGGTGGTGGGTGCCTCGGTAATCTCTTCGCCCAGTTCATCGCCAGAGATGCCTTTGGCTTTGTACACCTTATCACCGTCGGCAGCTTTCTTTACAGCTGCATAGACCGTCTGCAGATAAGCCTGCACCTTGGCTGCGGGAATGGTCGTGATGTCACTGCCGGTGTAGAAGAAGACCTCGTCCTTCATCGGCTTGCTCTCGCTGCGAGGATCAGTTTTGAGTTCGCTTAGTTCGATGGCGAAGTCGGGCACCAGTTGGTCGCTCTCGAGACCGGCAAAGGCGAATTTGTCGCCGATGGAGATGTTGTTTTTGCCGCCACCATCGCCGTTACCGCCTTCGTTGCCGTTGCCGCCTTCGTTGCTGTTGTTTCCACCGCACGACAGCAGCAGCGCTGCGGTGGCCAGGAGTACTAATGCTTTTTTCATAATGTTGTAGGGTTATGGGGTTGTTGTATTACACTTGTTTATTCATCATTACTGGAACCATCACCTCCTACTTTCAGGTCGAAATCCTCGATTTTTTTCGATAGTTCGAAGTAGAGATAGGCTGCAGTGTAAGGTGTGGACTCATACAGTGAATACTCCGCACTCTGTGTCATGGCATACAATTTTTCCTGAACCTCTTTTTCCTGCTTGAGGACAGGCAGCATTTCGGCCCGGCAACAGTCCATCGCAGCGATTACGGCATTGCGGTGGATGGGAATGTACTCTCCGTAGAAGGCTTTCATGGTATTGATCCATCGGGTATTAGCGGCTTTTATGCGGGCTTCTGCGGCTCTCACTTGTTCGGCGGATATGGCCTCTTCTTCCTCTATTACAGCCTTTGCTATCTCAGCATTTATATCTTCGATGGTCTTCTGATACTTCTTTTTGTATAGATCCATTCCTTCACTCATGGCTGAAGTGATTTTCCCGCTTGCTTCGTTTTGGAGACGGTAGGCCTTCTGAGCCAGTGCGTTCATCTCCTGCACCAGGGCTGCTTGTGTTTTGTTGGCGGCACGTTTGCCTTTGTCGGCTTCCATTTTGTTTGTTACGGACTCTCCCAAGCCAGACTGCTGCATGAATTCCATGCGCTGCTGCTCGGTCATGTGCGACATGGCCTCGATGTCGCGGGTGGTCATGCCGCCCGTCCGGGCTGCCATCCTCTTGTCGGCCAAGGCCATTTGTTCGGCCTCGCTCATCTGTCCGCCTTGCATTTTTGCGATATCGGCCTGGCTCAGTCCTAGACCGCCAACCCGGCTTTTCATGACACTCATGGCCAGTTTCTGGGCCTCGGCATCACTCATGCCGGCCACTTGTGCAGCGGTCAGGTTGGTGCCGCCGACTTTCGACGACATCGCCTTCTGCTGGAGCGAAGGAGCCAGCGTCTTTTGCTGCATTTCCTGAATCTGGTCGTTGGCCTCGTTCCATTTTTCCATGAACTCATTGAGAATGTCCGAGTCGGGCGCTTCGGTGCGGGTGGGGTCGTTGTGTTCCACCCAATGGTTGAGCAAAGCTGCCGTGGAAGGCAAATCGGGCGTCATGCCCATGACGGCTTCGGGGGTCATCTGCGCCCGGGCCGGGAGAAGCAGCGAGAAAGCTGCCAAAACGAAGAATAGTCTTTTCATAGGATTTATTTTTTTACAAATTCCACACGTCGGTTTTTGGCACGTCCGGCTTCTGTCCCGTTGTCGGCAACAGGGACGCGCGAGCCCTTGCCCACAGCCTCCAGGCGGGCGCCGTCGATTCCCAGGCCGGTGAGCGCCTTGACAATGGTCTCGGCACGCTGCTGCGACAGGGGATCGTTGATTTCGTCGGAGCCCTGGTTGTCGGTATGGCCCTGCACCTCGAAGATCAGGTCGGGATGCATCTCCATGAATGCGGCCACGTTCCTGATTTTTTCCATGGATTCCTGTTTGAGCGTGGCCTGGCCGGTATCGAACAGGATGTCGTTGGAGATGAATTTGCCTGTTTCCTGGACGGATTTGTCGATAGCCGTCAGATTGCGCTCGTACAGGTCGATGCCGCCCCGGGCCAGGACCACGTTGCGCAGGTAGGTCAGGCCTTCATAGTCGAAGGGCACATGGAAACAGAACCAGAGGGGGCGTTGGACCTTGGGCAGGCTGATGATGCGCTTGCCGTCGGCAAAGACTTTCATGGCCCCTTGGTTGAACGAGACCGCCATATGGTGCCAACCTTGCTTGAAAGGCAGTTTGATATTGGTGACTTCGGCATCCTCTTTCTTTCCGTCGTTGTGTTCAACATAGTTTCTGGCCTCCTCGTCATTTTCGTCCGAGCATACGGCATGCACCAGCTCGAAGGCGTGGTCGCTTGGAGACAACGGGTTTTCGTCGCGTTCGATGTTGCTGTTGGCCAACAACAGTTTGATGTCGTTCACTCCAACTTCTTCTTCCTTGTGTATCCAATAATAGAAGTCGTACTCTATGGTGAATTCTCCGGGCAGGTAGGCCCCCTGCTGATTGATGAGCGGGGTGATGAGGCCGTTGTCGGTGATTTCCATCGCCTTGACACCCTCAAAAGTCCTGACAGCCGCCCTCCCGTCAAGCAGTTTCCATTTCGAAGGGGCTTTTCCTATGGACTCGGTCATAAAATTGTCTTGAAACATGATGGTGTCACCACGTTTGAACTCCGATGAAACCCTTGCCGTCGGATTCTGTGCGCAAACGCCGCCTGTGGTGCCGGGCAGTGGCAAAAGCAGGGACAGGACGGCCGTCAATACTTTGTTTTTCGTAGTCATTCTTCAGGTGTAAACTTATGAGGACTGTGACAAAAATACTCGGTTCTGTACGGTCCTGTTCCACCCAAACAGGGGGAATTGTCGTGATAGCCATATGATTCTACCCGTTTGGGTGGTATATAGGTAGAGGAATGAGTATCTTTGTGGGTGAAATCTAAACGTTATGGCCATCATGAGACGATTGCTCTGTATTGTTCTGACAGCCTTTTGCCTGTCCTTGTCGGCCTATAACGATCATCGCAATGTCAGGTGTGATTCGCTGGAAGCGTTGCTTGCCGGCAAGCATCCGCCCAAGGGGGCGGAACTGCTCGGTGTCTATAATGACCTGATGCGAGGCTTGCTTCCCTATGACGCGGAGAAGGCTGTCGATTACGGCCATAAGGCCATCGCCCTAAGCTACAAGCTGAATGATATGAGTATCAGGCAGTATGTGCTTCGCCATTTCGGGCTTATCAGTTATGGCCGGGAAGACTATGACGAGGCCCTCGGCTATTTCGACTGGGCTTTGGCCGTCACCGACTCGATGGCAAGGAGTCGCCGCTATACGCAGTTGAATATCGACGATGCCCGTTCAGCCCTCTACGGCAGCATCGCCAATGTGTACAATATGCAAGGCAAGGCCCATCTGGCCATACATTATTACCAGTTGGCCTTGCCCATTTTCGAGAAATACCGTTGGCAGGAAAGCCAGGCTGTTCTCCATTACAATCTTGGTGAGCTTTATTACTCGATGGGCAATATCGAATCTTCTGAGGAACACTTCCTCTCGACTGCGACACTGGGAGAGAGTGCGGGAGATTCCCTAATGATGGCCTATGGATGGAAAGGATTGCTGGGTATTTATGTGCAGCAGGGCGATTACGTCAAAGCCAGAGATGTGGCAACTCGCTGTTGGGCCTATTACCATGCCCACCGCGTCGAAGAAGCTGCCGACTATCCTGTGGTGCTGGCCTGTCTTGTTCGCCTGCATATGTTGAAAGGACATGAAGACTTGCTCTCTGCCAGGACGTATGCGCAGGAGGCTCTCAGCCTGGCCGACAGTCTGGCATTTCAAAGCCGGAGCGAGGTCTATGCGGCCTGTAGTGAACTCTTCATGGTAGAGGGGCGTTGGCAGCAGGCACTCGACTATGCTTTGCGCAGCGTCCATCCCGATTCGTTGGCAACGAGTTCCGACGTTGGTGGCTATAAACAGTTGGCAGAGATCTATGCGGCTCTGGGGCAGGAGAAAAAGAGTCGGGAATACATTGATAAAATGTACAATACGATGTTGCGCTTCGCTACCGAGCACTATCAGAGCGGGCTTTCGCAGATGGAAGTGATCTATGAAACGCAAAAGAAAGAGGAGCGGATTGTGGCTCTCGGCAAGCAGCACAGCCTACTGCAGTGGTTACTTGGGGTGACGGCGGTTGCCGCCCTGGCGCTCGTGGTCATCGTGGTGTTGCTCGTAGTAACACACCGTAGGAAGAGAAAACTGCTCACGGCTCAGGTGGCCATGGCAACAGAGGCGAAAGAACGGCATCTGCTGGCCCGCGACCTGCACGACGGCTTGGGCGGCATGTTGTCGTTGCTGAGGCTGAAAACGGAGCGGGGAGAGGAGACTTTGCCGCTCATCGACAGCATCCATACAGAGCTGCGTCGCACGGCCCACCACCTCATGCCCGACGAACTGCTCCGCAACGGGTTGTGCCCAGCCTTGCACGATTTTGCGCTGAGTGTGCCGGGGGCGGAGTTCCAGGGTGTGGGCGACATCGCGCTCGACAAAAACCGCGAGCTGGTGCTCTACCGTTGTGCCTATGAACTGGTGAACAACGCCATCAAGCATGCCCGGGCCGGTCGCATCGTCATCCAGCTGATGCAGGAAAGAGGGCAGGTGATGCTCACTGTCAGCGACGACGGCAAAGGCATGGTCCCCTCCGCGCCGGGTGACCTCCCCAAAGAGGGAATGGGCCTGCAAAACATCCGCGAGCGCATCGCCCCTTATCACGGGCAGCTCGAGATAGTCTCTCTCAACGAGAGAGGAACTGATATCAATATCACACTGCCATTATGACAACCATAAAGTATCGGATAGATGTTTGCATTGTCGATGACCACAGCTTGCTCAACGAAGGCCTGACCAGCGTCATCAACCAGAGCAGTGAGGCTCATGTGAGCAACACTTTCACTACGCTTGCCGCCTGCCGTCAGGCGCTCATGGAGCGTCAACCCGATGTGCTGCTGCTCGATGTCTCCCTGCCCGACGGTGACGGTATCGACTTCTGCCGTGAGGTGGTGGCCGATTATCCCAAGGTGCGCATCCTGGCCGTCACCGTCCACGATGAGTATTCCCTCATCCGTCGGATGCTGGAGGCGGGTGCCCATGGCTATCTGCTGAAAAATTCATCCGGCGAAGAGCTTCTTGGAGCCATTGTTGCCGTGTGGAAGGGGCAGAAGTATATTTCTCCGGCAGTGGCTGACATCCTTGACAGCGGCAATGACAGGAAATTTGTACTTACAGATGTCGAGAAAAATGTCCTGAAACAGATTTGTGACGGTCTGACCAACCCGGAAATCGCCGCAAACATCCATCTCAGTACTGAGACCATCAATTGGTACCGCAAACGTCTGCTGTCCAAGTTCAACGTGAAGAATTCCGTGAGCCTGGTCCGTAAGGCGATGGAAGAGAAGCTGGTCTGATCTTACTGCAAAGAGACATCCTGCCGATCAAAGTGGCATGCTTTTCAATTATTATTTGCACATAAAAAGAGCCATAATGCGGCAAATAGTTTGCATAACCGAAGGGTATTCAAAAGAAAAATGTAATTTTGTAGCCAAGGAAAGACATTATCCATAGAGAGTGTTATGGCGAAGAAGAAAACTGCAGAAAAGGGTGAATCTAAGGTTGTCGCATTTTGCGACACTCTCGATGCTATGTCCCCAGACCATGACGATGTGATTACATCCGTTACACAAAGTTGCTCTGAAGACATCAGTATTAAGTCGATGATACGAGTCGTACGTGGACAGCAGGTAATGCTTGACTTCGATTTGGCTTTTCTATATGGTGTTGAAACAAAAGCGCTCAATCAGGCTGTTAAGCGTAATATAAATCGTTTCCCTGAGGACTTTATGTTCAAGTTGACAAAAAGCGAACTTGAAATATTGC
>JAFSRR010000087.1 GCA_017446025.1 Bacteroidales bacterium
GCCACAGCCTATGGTGTGGACTATGTCTGGGCTCCCGGCCAGGCCCCTGCCATCGAAGGCAAGTTCGCTTCGACGGCCGACCTGTTGGCTGCTCCCTTCCGCCCGGTGGCCGAGACCCCGGTGGGCCGGCACAATCTGGAAATGATCGAGTATATGCTCGACAAGACCCGGGGCCGTCTGCCGCTTTCCTTCTGTGATTTGCAGTCACCGCTCAACACACTGAGCAACATCATCGACACCAGCCAGTTCTATATGGATTTCTGCCTGGATCCCGATACGGTCAAGTCGGCCATGGACCGCACGGCCGACCTCATCGTCGACTACACCCGTCTGCAGCAACAGCTCATCGGCGATGCCCTGGTCAAGCCCGGTCACGGTTTCTCTTCCGCCCGCAGTTTCGACGGCCTGGGCCTGAGCGACGACAGTGTGACCATGCTTCCGGCCGACATGTACCTGGATCTGGCGGTGCCGGCCATGACCAAGGCCGGCGATGCTTTCGGCGGCACGGTGTTCCATTCCTGCGGCAACTGGTCGGACAAGAAGGAAGTGATTGCCGGCATCCCCAACCTGAGGATGGCCGACGGTGCCTTCTCCCTGGCCACCGATCCGGGAGCCAACCCCACGGAAGGCTATGCCGACACCTTTGCCTCGACGGGCGTGGTGCTCAATACCCGCATCGTAGGCGATGCCGAACTGGTCGAGAGCAAGGTGCGCGAGCTCTGGAAGCCCGGGATGAAGCTCATCGTGGTGACCTATTGCAAGACACCCGAGGAGCAAGCTTATGTGTATGATAGAATTCACGAGATATGTCAGTAGCCAGTCTTAAAGTGGGCAATTACCGTTGGCGGGTGGTTGCCTTGCTGTTTTTCGCCACCACCATCAATTACATCGACCGTCAGGTGCTGGGCATGCTCAAGCCCTTCATTGCCGACGACCTGATGATTTCGGAAGCCGGTTACGGCTATATCGTCTCGGCCTTCCAGGCCGCCTATGCGCTGGGACTGCTGTTTGTCGGCCGCCTGATTGACAAGTACGGCACCCGCGTCACCTATGCCATTTCCATTGCCATCTGGAGCCTGGCCGGCTGCTTCCATGCGGTCGCCCGCAATGCCTTCGGTTTCGGGATGGCCCGTTTCTTCCTGGGTTTGGGTGAATCGGGCAACTTCCCTTCGGCTGTGAAGGCTACGGCAGAATGGTTCCCCAAGAAGGAAAGGGCGTTGGCCACCGGCATCTTCAACTCCGGCAGCAACATCGGCGCCGTCGTGGCTCCGCTCATCGTGACCGGTGTCACCCTGAAGTGGGGTTGGCAGTGGGCCTTCATCATCACAGGTATGCTGGGCTTCATCTGGATGTTTTTCTGGCTGCCGATGTACAAACTGCCCAAACAGTCGCCCAAACTGAAACCGTCGGAGTTTGACTATATCAACCAGGACGGTGTCGAGGTCGAGACCAAAAAGGAAAAGGTGGCCTGGGGACAGCTGCTCAAATTCAAAGGCACCATCGGTATCTGCCTGGCCCGTTTCGTCTGCGACTGGGTGTGGTGGTTCTTCCTGTTCTGGGCCCCCGATTTTCTGAACAAGACCCAAGGCGTCGATCTGCAGCACATGCAGTGGGCGCTGATCATCATCTATTCCTTTGCGGCATTCGGCGGCATCGCCGGCGGCGGCCTGTCATCGTGGCTCATCAAGCTGGGCCGTCCGGTGGCTTTCTCGCGCAAGGCGGCCATGCTGGTCTGCGCCCTGCTGGTCGTGCCGGTTGTCATCCTGCCTTCGTCCAAATCGATAGTCGTCGCCATCGCCCTGATCAGTCTGGCCACGTTTGCCCATCAGGGCTGGGCTTCCAATATCTACACCCTGGTATCGGACTATTATCCCAAGAACCTGGTTGCCACGCTGACCTCGCTGGCCGGTTTCTGCGGCTCGGTGGGCGGTGTGCTGGCTGCCTCCTTCGTGGGCAATATCCTGGAGATCACGGGCAGCTATTTCGTCGTCTTCCTCACGGCCGGCCTGGCCTACCTGGTCGCCTGGCTGATGCTGCAGATTTTCCTGCCCCGCAACGGACAGGTCTACAAGGCGGAAGACGCAGTGAAAGCAGAACAATAATTGTATCACCAACCAATATTTACAACCACCATGAGTGAGATTCTAGACAAACTGTTCGAATGTGTCGAGTTCGGCAAGATCAATGCCGCATCGCCCTATCCCCCTCAGTTGAAGGGGCAGGACGGCGCCTCCGAATACACACAGAAAGCTTTGGCCCAAGGGTTTTCTCCTGCCGAAATCATGGATACGGCCTTGATCCCTGCCATGACGAAGGTGGGCCAGAAGTTTTCCGAGAACAAAATCTTCGTTCCTCAGATGCTGCTGTCGGCCAAGGCAATGAATGCCGCACTGGTCTATATCAAGCCGTATTTCTCTTCGGGCGAAATCAAGCGCAAAGGCACTTTCATCATGGGTACCGTCAACGGTGACTTGCACGATATCGGCAAGAACCTGGTGTGCATGATGGTCGAGGGCGCCGGCTGGGATGTGATCGACCTGGGTGTCGATGTGGGCCCCGAAAAATTTGTGGAAAGCCTCAAACAGCACCCCGATGCCTACGTCGGTATGTCGGCATTGCTGACCACCACCATGCCCAACATGAAGATCATCATCGATGCCATCCGTGAGGTGAACCCCAAAACAAAGATCATCGTCGGCGGTGCTCCGGTATCGGCCGATTTCGCCGCTTCCATCGGCGCGGATGCCTATGCGGGCAATCCGCAGGAAGACGTGGAGGCCCTGGAGCGTTTCCGCGAAGAGTGCGCGTAGGACATTGTTTCTGAAAAATGAAGAAATGGATTGATGCGGTGCTGCAGTCGCCCAAAGTGGTGGCTGTGCCCATTATGACGCATCCTGGTATCGAATATATCGGCAAGAGCGTGCGCGATGCCGTTTCAGACGGAGAAGTCCATTTTACCGCCGTGAAGAAGTTGGAGGAGTTGTATCCTTCGGCGGCTTGCTGCACCATCATGGACCTGACTGTCGAGGCGGAAGCCTTCGGCGCGCCCATCAATCTGCCCGAGCACGAGATTCCGACCGTGTCGGGCCGACTGGTGAGCACTTACGACGAGGTGGCCGCCCTGCAGGTGCCCGATCTGACGGCCGGGCGTGTGCCCCAGTACCTGCTGGCCAACCGGCTTTGTGCCCAGTTTGTCAAAGACCGTCCGGTGTTTGGAGGTTGTATCGGCCCCTTCTCGCTGGCCGGCCGCTTGTTCGACATGAGCGAAATCATGACGGCCATCTATATCGAACCCGATACGATCAACCTGCTGCTCGACAAGTGCACCCAGTTCATCACCGCCTACTGCCAGGCCATCAAGCAGGCCGGTTCCGACGGTGTGGTCATGGCTGAGCCGGCCGCCGGTCTCTTGTCCGACAATGATGCCCTGCTGTTTTCGACCGAGTATGTCAAGCAGATTGTCGCAGCCGTCCAGGACGACAGTTTCACGGTGATATTGCACAACTGCGGTAACACGGGGCATTGCACCAACTCGATGGTGCAGAGCGGCGCCCGGGCCCTGCATTTCGGCAACAAGGCCGATATGGGCCAGGTCATTGCCGATGTGCCCGACGATATCATCGTCATGGGCAACCTCGACCCTGTCACGACGTTCAAGCAGGCTACCCCCGAGGAGGTGAAAAACCTCACATCCAAACTCCTGCGGAAAATGACCGGCCATGCCAATTTCGTGGTGTCTTCGGGCTGCGACCTGCCGCCACATGTCCCGCACGACAATATCAATGCCTTCTTTTCTGCGGTGGCGGAGTTTAATGCATCAATCTAAGCGTGGAAACAGAATTCAGGACATATGAATTCCCGATTGCGGAGGTGTTGCCGACCATGGACCAGTTGGCCGACTTCCTGCATCTTGACGACGAGCAGCATCCGGCCTGGCAGTTTGCCAGCGATAAACTGGAGGAAATCCGTTCCCTGGGATTGAAAGCCGAAGGCTGCTACCGTTTTTTCCCCGTTGAAAAACTGGATATCAGGGAAGGGACCGTTGCTTTCCCGCAGGGTGTGCTGTCTCCCCGCCCGCAAGTGTGCGGCTATCTGAGAGACAGTGCCCAGGCGGCTCTTTTCCTTTGCACGGCAGGTTTCTATTTTACCGACGAATCCCACGCCTACAACAGCCGCGATGAAATCCTCGAAGGCTACATTGTCGATGCGATGGGTTCCTGTTCGGTCGAAAACGCCATGGACCGGATCCAGCAGCAACTGAGCCGGGAGATGGAGGCACGCGGCCTGCATATTTCCAACCGCTACAGTCCGGGCTATTGCAACTGGCCCCTGGCCGACCAGAAAAACCTGTTTGCCCTGATGGAAGGGCAGCCCACCCCCGTCCGCTTGAGCGAGTCGTGCCTGATGGCTCCCATCAAATCGGTAAGCGGCATCATAGGCATCGGAGAGAAAGTGAAAAAACGGGAGTACGGCTGTGCCATCTGCAACAACAGCACGTGTATCTACAGACGCCTGGTCCACAAATGACCGGGCGTTTTTTTTGAGCCGGAATTGAGTTGACAGTGTCGTCAGGCAGGCTGCCAGTTTCCTTTTGCTTCGGAGGGGTAGCGCACAGCGGCCGAGATGTGGCCGTTCTGCTGTCTGAGGGTGGCGGAGGCTGTGCAGGCATCGTGGTAGAAAACCAGGCGGCTGTCGGTCGCGGCGGCCTGCTGCAGGATCCGCATCTTTTCTTCGGCCGATTCCAGCGCATGGTTGTCAATGGCGGCGATGCAACCCTGGCTGATGTGCAGGCACATGGGAATGACATCGCCCGAGAAGCAAAGGTTGCCCTGCGGCGTCTCGACAAAGGAAACCAGCTGGTCGCAGGTATGCCCCTGGGCGATGCGAAGACGCAGTCCGGGAAACAATTCAAAACCGTTTTCGGGTTCGTCTTCGGGGCGGAGCAGTTGCAACAGGCCGGCCTCATGGACAGCCTGCATGTTTTCTGTCAGATAGGCATCGCTTTCCCAGAATTTGGGATGGAGTGAATTCTCCCATTGCCCTGCGGTGGTCCAGTGACGGGCCCGGGGGAAGGTCATCACCACCCGGCCGTCGGCCGCCTGTTTGGTGCAACCGCCGCAATGGTCGAAATGCAGGTGGCTCAAGACTACATCGGTGATGTCTTCGGGACGGTAGCCCTGGGCTTCGAGCGCCTTTTCAATGTCCACCAGGTCGTGGAAGCGGTAGTAGGTCATGCCGATGGGTTTCAGGCCCACCCCGGTGTCGAAAAGCACTTTCCGCTGCCCGAAATCCACCAGCAGGCAGCGCATGGCCAGCGGGCAGCGATTCTCTTCATCGACGGGGTATTTGCTGCTCCAGACTTTGCGCGACATGACGCCGAACATGGCGCCTCCGTCGGTAGAAAAAAATCCGCTCTCTATGGTGAAGAATCTCATGATTTCCCTATATTTGTCAGTTGTTTCGCACTTGCCCGGCCCGGCCGGCAACCGGGCCATCGACCCACGGCAGGGAGGCTTGGAATGCTGCGACAAAAATAAGGAATTAATATGGAAAAGAAAACGATATTGGTCACCGGTGCCAACGGCCAGCTGGGCAATGAACTCAGGGCTTTGGCACCGCAGTATCCCGACTTCAGGTTTGAGTTTGTCGATATCCAGGAGCTGGATCTCTGCGATGCCCACGCGGTGGCCGACCATATCGAGCGTCTGCGTCCCGCCTACCTGATCAACTGCGCCGCCTACACAGCCGTGGACAAGGCCGAAAGCGATGTGGCGCTCTGCTGGCGGGTGAACCGCGATGCCGTGGAAAACCTGGCCAAGTCGGCATCCCTGTGCGGTTGCCGCTGCCTGCATATTTCCACCGATTATGTCTTCGACGGCAAGGACCCGGGCCGCCCCTATCTCGAGACCGACCCCACGGGCCCTGTTTCGGTCTATGGACAAAGCAAGCTGGCCGGAGAGGAAGTGCTGCTCAAGTATTGCCCCGATGCGGTGATCTTGCGCACAGCCTGGCTGTATTCGCCTTTTGGCAACAACTTTGTCAAGACCATGCTCCGGCTGGGCCGGGAGGGCCGCGACCTGCGTGTGGTGAGCGACCAACTGGGCACGCCCACCTATGCCGCCGACCTGGCTGCTGCCCTGATGGCCATCGTCGTTTCGGCCGAAGACGGGAAGTACGCCCCGGGCATCTATCATTTCACCGACGAGGGCAGCTGCTCGTGGTATGAGTTCACCCGCGAAATCCACCGCCAGGCCGGCATCTCGGTCTCTGTCACCCCGGTTTCGACGGCCGAATATCCCACGGCGGCCATGCGCCCGGCCTACAGCATCCTGGACAAGACCAAGATAAAAATGACCTACGGCCTGCAGATTCCCGACTGGAAGGAAAGCCTGGCCTGCTGTCTGAAACGTATGGACTGATTAAAGATTCAATCGCATGAAAAGAACCATATTCTGCCTGTTGGCTGCCAGCCTGATGCTGGCCTCCTGCCAACCGAAAAAGGTCCGTCTCTGGGACCGCCCCTCACAGCCGCTTTCGGTGTGGATGGCCCAAAGCGAGTTGCAGCGTCATCCCGACGCCACCACCCTGGACAACATGCAGGGCCGCTACAAATGGAACTACACCTCGAGCATCGAAATGCTTTCATTCCTCGATCTCTTCCGCGCCACCGGCGACAGTTGCTATTGGAACTATGTGCAGCAGTTTGTCGATTCGATGATCGGACCTGAGGGGGAAATCAGGACCTACAAATTTTCGAACTTCAACCTGGACCATGTCTGCCCCGGTCGTCTGCTCTTCGATTTCTGGGGCAAAACCGGCGACAAGAGATATCGCCTGGCTATGAACACCCTGTTCGAGCAGTTGCAGCAACAGCCGCGCACATCGGACGGAGGCTTCTGGCACAAGCAGGTGTATCCCTGGCAAATGTGGCTCGACGGTCTGTACATGGGTGAGCCGTTCTATGCTCGCTACACTTCGTATTTTGTTCCCCAGGAAAACCGTCAGCCATACTATGACGACATTGTCCACCAGATCGTGACCGTGGCCAGGCATACCTACGATCCCGAGACCCGTCTCTACCGTCATGGCTGGGATGAGAGTCGCGAGATGTTCTGGGCCGATTCCATCACCGGCCAGTCGGCCCACTGCTGGAGTCGCGGCCTGGGCTGGTATGTCATGGCCCTTTGCGATGTGCTCGACTATCTGCCTGAAGGGGCCGGCCGCGATTCGGTGGCCGATATCCTGAAGGACATCCTCTATGTGCTGCCCGACTATGCCGACCATGGCACGAAAATGTGGTATCAGGTGCTCGACTGTCCGGGCCGGAAAGGCAATTATTTGGAATCGACCGGCTCGATCATGTTTGTCTATGCTCTGTTGAAATGTGTCAGGACGGGTATCCTCTCCGAGAAGTACACCTTCCTGGCCAAGGATTGGTATCGCAACTTTGTCAAGTGCTTTGTCCGGGAGAATTCCGACGGCACCCTCTCTATCACATACTGCTGTGCCGGTGCTGGCCTGGGCGGGGCGGCGCATCGCAGCGGCAAGTTCGACTACTATGTCAACGAGACGCAGATCATCGAGAACGACAGCAAGGCAGTCGGCCCCTTTATCTGGGCTTCGATGATGTACGAAGACCTGGTCCGCGAGGGAAAATAATTTTTTGGAGAAACATCTTCTATATGCTATATTTGCTACCCCGATAGAAAAAAATAGAATCGTCTAATAATCAAACTATAAGCATTATGTCAAAAGTAACAGTGATTGGAGTCGGCAATGTCGGTGCAACGGCTGCCGATGTGATAGCTCGTAATGAAGTGGCCGACGAGGTCGTTCTGCTGGATATCAAGGAAGGTATTCCCGAGGGCAAGGCCCTGGATATGAAGCAGGCTTCCTGCATGCTGAGCATGGATACCAAGATCGTCGGCACGACCAACGATTATGCCAAGACGGCCGATTCGGATGTCGTGGTGATCACTTCCGGTATTCCCCGTAAGCCGGGTATGACCCGCGAGGAGCTCATCGGTGTGAACGCCGGCATTGTCAAGAGCGTTGTCACCAGTGTACTGAAATACTCCCCCAACGCCATCCTGGTGGTCATCAGCAACCCGATGGACACGATGACCTATCTGACCGTCAAATCGACCGGTCTGCCCAGACACCGTGTCATCGGCATGGGCGGCGCCCTGGACAGCTCGCGTTTCAAAACCTATCTGTCGATGGCCCTGGGCGATGTCAACCTCAATGACATCGAAGCCACCGTTATCGGTGGTCACGGCGACACGACCATGATCCCCCTGACCCGCTTCGCCACCTACAAAGGTATTCCCGTGAGCCAGTTGCTGAGCCGCGAAGCCCTCGACAAGGTGGTCGCCGACACCATGGTGGGCGGTGCCACCCTGACCAAGATGCTGGGCACTTCCGCCTGGTATGCTCCCGGTGCTGCCGCAGCCTATGTCGTTGAGACCATCCTGCACGACCAGAAGCGCGTCATCCCCTGCTGTGTCTATCTCGAAGGCGAGTACGGCCAGAAGGATATCTGCATCGGCGTGCCGGTACGCATCGGCCGCAATGGCTGGGAAGAAGTCATCGACTTCAAGTTGAACGCCGAGGAAAAGGCATTGTTCGAAAAGAGCGCTGCCGCCGTCCGCAAGACCAACGAAGTGCTGGCCACCCTCTGACATTGACCATCAAAAAAAAGAAAGCAGGCTCTTTCTGTCCTGTTAGGGGAGAGAAGGGCCTGCCTTTGGTTTTTACTATGAACATCAAACCAATCCTAGTCTGTCTGCTTGTGTCGGCTGTCTTGTCCGGCCGGGCGCAGAACGCCTTTTTCCTGGATTTCGATTCACAGGAATCCGCAGGCCCGCAAAACGCTTTTCTCGAGCAACTTCTCTCTTTCGAGCCGGGCGAGGGCGTGGTCCGTATTGAGCAGGACCAGCGCCTCATCGAACGTTTGGGCAATCCCGGCGTGAATGTGCCCGCCAATGTGCAGGTGGTCGAAGGGCGGCGTTATCTCCAGTTGACAGGCTACCGTATCCAGATTTTTTCGGGCAACAACCACGCCGCCTCCAAGACCGAGGCTTTCCAGAAGGAGGCCGCCGTCAAGGCCGCTGTGCCCGAACTGACCACCTATGTGCGCTATTCAGCGCCTTTTTGGCGCTTGCGTGTGGGTGATTTCCTCACTTACGAGGAGGCCTACGAAATGCTGCTTCGCTTCCGCAAGACTTTCGCCTACGGCCGGGAAATGTCCATTGTCCGCGAAAAAATCAACATTGCCCTATGATTGACAAACAACTGGTACTCGCCACCGAGAACAACGAGACTCAGGAAAAACTGGCCGAGCACTATCGGGCCATCCTTTCGCTGTTGGGAGAGGATCCCGACCGCGAAGGCCTGGTCAAGACGCCCCACCGGGTGGCCAAGGCCATGCAGTTCCTCACCTACGGCTACCGGATGGATCCGGAGGCTGTGTTGCGTTCGGCGATGTTTCACGAGGAATACCGTCAGATGGTCATCGTCAAGGACATCGATTTCTATTCCATGTGCGAACACCACATGCTGCCCTTCTACGGCAAGGCACATGTGGCCTATATCCCCGACCAGCATATCACCGGACTGAGCAAGATTGCCCGGGTGGTGGATATCTTTGCCAAGCGCCTGCAGATCCAGGAGCGCATGACCACCCAGATCAAGGAATGCATCCAGAACACGCTGCATCCCCTGGGCGTGATGGTCGTCATCGAGGCCCAGCACCTGTGCATGCAGATGCGAGGCGTCGAGAAACAGAACTCCATCACGGTCACTTCCGATTTCACGGGAGCCTTCAATCAGGCCAAGACCCGTGAGGAATTCATGAATCTTTTGCACAAACAATAAACTCCTTCCTGATGAAAAAGGTATTGTTCTCCTTGCTGGGCCTGGCCCTGCTGCTGGTGTCCTGCCAGCCCAAAACAGGTTTCAATTATCAGATCAAAGGCACCCTGCCCGATTCTTCTTCCAATGGGCAGACGGTCTATTTGATGAGTCTTGAAAATGAATTGATCGATTCCGCCGTTGTCAGGCAGGATCGTTACACCCTCAAGGGCCATAGCCAGGAGCATACACTCTGCCAGCTGAACGTGGGCCAGCGGATGAGTCATCTGCTGATTCTCGAAAAGGGACGCATCACCATCAAGAGTGACGACATTGTGGCCTTTGGGACTCCCATGAACGATTCCATCGCCGCTTTTGTGGCCCGTCAGGAAAAGATTTCCGACGAATCGGAGACCATGAAGCAGTGGAACCAGCGCTCGTCGGCCTGCATGATGGAGGCCCTCAATAGCAATCAGAGCAAGGAAGTGAGAACTTTCATGGCAATCTTCTATCTGGCCAATGTCAGCCCCTCGCTCGACGATTACGACCGTCTGATGGAAGCCTTGCCCGAGGATATCAAGCAGTATCCTCCCATTGCCCAGCACAAGGCGCTGTTCGATGCCATCCGTGCCACCTCGGCCGGAAAGATGTTTACCGATTTCACCATCCCGGGCGGCAACCTGGACGGCAGTGATGCCCGTCTGTCGGACTATGTGGGCAAGGGTAAGTACATCCTGGTTGATTTCTGGGCCAGCTGGTGCGGCCCCTGCCGGCGCGAGATTCCCGTCATCGCCGAAGCCTACCAGCGCTTCCATGGCAAGAAATTCGACGTGTTGGGTGTTGCCGTATGGGACAAGCGCGAAGCCAGCCTGCAGGCCGCCAAGGAACTGGGGATTGTCTGGAACCAGATAGTCGATGCCCAGCATATCCCGACCGAGATCTATGGCATTGAGGGCATCCCCCACATCATCCTGTTCGCCCCCGACGGCACCATCGTCGAGCGTGACTTGCGTGGCCAGCAGCTCCTCGATGCCGTCGCTGCCGCCGTCACTGCAAAGTAAAGACTCGATGAAAAAACACACTACAATGAAAAAGTATAATACTAAAGAAAAGCCTGGTACCAAGGCAAATGAGCCCATGGAAAACCATGCGCATACAGGCGATTTGAAGACTGTTGCCCAGTTCGGTGATGGATTTCAACCGACAATGCCCGTAGACAGAGACACGATGACAGTCGATGAATACATCGGCAAAGTAAAACGAGCATTGGACAAACGCTATGAAGGTCTATCGTGTTAGAGTTGCCCGCACTGAGGAAATTGATATTGATCGGTTGGCAGATTTCTTATTCAAGACACTTTCTAAAACAGGATCTTATCGCTACCTTGATGTTGTTGGACAGGAAATGTCTTCCTTGTCAGTTTATGCCGATTGCTTTTCGGAGAGTCGTTCCAGGACAATTCAGAATATTCATCCACATGCACGTCGTATGGTGTCACACAACCATAAGCTTGTGTATATTTTCCATATTGAAGGAGGTCTGGTAATAATTGACAGAGTCCTTTTCGCAAAAATGATAATAGATTAGAGGGTCAACTCCGTCTTATTTCTGTCCATTCATTTCTTTTCTGAAGGATAGACGATGCGGGCGTGGTAGATGCTCTGCAGTTTTTCCTTGAGGACATTCTTGACGGTCTCCAACTCCAGGAAGGTGATGGGAACGCTCTTGTAGGCGCCGTCGGAGACTTGGCGGTCGATGAGGTTGTCGACCAGGTCGGAAAGGCTCTGCTCGTCGTAGTGCTTCATGCTGCGAGAGGCGGCTTCGACCGTGTCGGCCATCATCAGGATGGCAGTCTCACGCGAGAAGGGATTGGGTCCCGGATAGAAGAACGAGCGGGGCACTTCCTCGTCGGGATGCTCGTTCTTGAAAAGCGTGTAGAAATAGCGGGCCGGGCCGCTGCCGTGATGGGTGGCGATAAAATCTTTGATGATCTTGGGCAGGCGGTGCTGGCCGGCAATCTTCAGGCCGTTGGGCACATGGTCGGTGATGATCTTGGCAGCCTCCTCGATGGGCATATTTACCAGGGGATTGACACCATCCAGCTGGTTTTCGGTGTAGAACGAGGGCTGGGCCATCTTGCCGATGTCGTGATACAGGGCGCCGGTACGCACCAGCTGGGCATTGGCCCCGATGGCCGTGGCGGCTGCCGAAGCCAGGTTGGACACCTGTAGCGAGTGCTGGAACGAGCCGGGGCAGTTTTCCGAGAACTGACGCAGCAGGGGTGTGTTGATATTGGCCAGTTCCATGAGGGTGACATCAGATGTGTAGCCGAACAGACCTTCGCAGACATAGATGAGCAGGTAGGCCGACAGCATCAAAAGGGCGTTGACGGCGAAATAGACATACATCTTCCACTGTACCATCAGGCTGCCTTCCTGCAGCAGGGCCAGCCCTGTGTAGGTGATTGAATAGACAACGAAAGTCCAGACGATGCACAAGATGAGTTGTGAACGCTGGGTGAGCCGTTTGAGCGACAGGAAGGTGGCCATGCCCACGGGCAATTGCAGCATCAGGAACTCGAAGGGGAAAGGAGCGATGGGAGCACAGATGAGCACCGTGATGACAAAGGCAAAGAAGGCTGTCCGTGAGTCGAAGAAGGTGCAGATGAGCACCGGAATGATGGCAAAGGGCACCATGTAGATGTTCAGCAGCGCGTTGTTGCGCACGACCAGCGCACTGAGCACCACCACAATGACAATCAGGATGAGGATGAACAGGATGTTGTGGCTGTGTTTGAATATCTCGGGGCTGATCCTAATGAGAAAGACAGCAAAAAGCACCAGCAGGATGCAGACCCAGAAGGCTTGGCCGATGAGTACGTTCTGCGAGCCGGCCCGGTCGTTGCGTTCCTCGGAATGACGCTTGAAAGACAGCAGTTTGAGATAGGTCTCGTGATTGATGATCTCTCCCTGGTCGATGATGCGCTCGCCACGCTGCACCATGCCATAGGTCTGGGACACGCCGGCCAGCAAGTCTTCGCGGATGCGGTTGGAGGCGGCCTCGTCGTACGTACAGTTTTCGGTCAGGTAGTTTTCGATATGGCAATTGCGCACCAGAATGCTTTCGTCGATATTGTCGGGCAGGTTGCTCAACAGGGCGGAATAGGCCCGCTTGGCGGTAAACAGCGCCGAAATGTCGCGCGGCTCGCCCACCTTGTCGGTCACCATCACCACGCCTTTGACATTCTCTTTCTCAAAACGTTCCATCAACTCGGCCGGGACGATGCCTGCCTGGTACATCAGGCTGAGCTGGTCGGTCAGGTAGGCCAGGTAATAGCTCGGCACGGTGGCGCGCAGGTAGTTGTGGTAGTCGTTTTCGAGCCGCTCGAGCATCTGGGACAGTATCAGCGGGTTCTTTTGCAGATAGGGGCGGAAGGTCTTCAACACGCTGTCCTTTTCGGCCTGGTAGGCGGCATCGGTCTTGTAGATGGAGAAACTGTAGGGCGCCGTCAGCAGGCCGTAGCGCCAGGGCTTGCCCTCCTGGAATTGATAGCGGAAATGCCCTTCACGGGGCAGGACATAGATGATGATGGCTGCTGCGATGACAAAGAGCAGCACCTTGAATATAGTGGATGTTGTGTTGATAAATCCCTTTTTGGCCATAGTCTATGGTGTTTTTGGTTGGGCCGATAAAAGTACGAATAAAAAATAGTACTTTTGTACTCCCTACTAAAAATTAGAAGTTTATGGCTGAATCTACCCGTGTTCGGGTGCGTTTTGCGCCCAGTCCGACCGGCCCGCTGCACATCGGCGGCGTGCGTACGGCTCTCTATAATTACTTGTTTGCCAAAAATATGGGCGGAGACATGATCCTCCGTATCGAAGATACCGACAGCAAACGCTTCGTGCCGGGGGCTGAAGGCTATATCATCGAGAGCCTTTCGTGGCTGGGCATCAAATTCGATGAAGGAGTGAGCTACGGTGGCCAGTACGGCCCCTACCGGCAGTCGGAGCGTCGGGCCATTTACAAGCAATATGTCGATGAATTGATTGCCAAGGGCAAGGCCTACTACGCTTTCGATACCCCATCCGAGCTGGAAAGCAAGCATACCCAGTCGCCCAACTTCCAGTACGATGCCCGTACCCGTGGCGAGATGGTCAACTCGCTCACCCTGCCGGCCGAAGAAGTGGCCGCCCGTCTGGCCCGTGGCGATGCCTACACGGTCCGTTTCAAAATCGATCCCGACGAGACCATCGAAATCAACGACATGATTCGTGGCCAGGTCTTCTATAAATCCGATGTGCTGGACGACAAGGTGCTCTACAAGAGTGCCGACCAGCTGCCCACCTATCATCTGGCCAACGTGGTGGACGACCACCTGATGAAAGTTTCCCATGTGATCCGCGGCGAGGAATGGCTGCCTTCGACCCCCCTGCATATTTTGCTCTACAGGGCCTTCGGCTGGCAGGACACCATGCCCCGCTTTGCCCATCTGCCGCTGTTGCTCAAACCCGACGGCAAGGGCAAGTTGTCCAAGCGCGACGGCGACCGGCTCAATTTCCCGGTCTTTCCCATGGAGTGGAAGGATCCCGTCACGGGCGACATCAGCCGTGGCTACCGCGAGTCGGGCTATTTCCCCGAGGCTGTGATCAATTTCCTGGCACTGCTGGGCTGGAACCCGGGGACCGAGCAGGAGATTTTCACGATGGACGAACTCATCGCCCAGTTCTCCTTTGCCCGTTGCAGCAAAGCCGGTGCCAAGTTTGACTATGAGAAGGGCAAGTGGTTCAACCACCAGTACATGCTCCTGGCCGACGACCGCCGGCTGGCCGAAATGCTGCTGCCCGACCTGGCGGCCCGGGGCATCAAGACCGATCTCGACTATGTGACCCGTGTCATCGCTCTGGTCAAAGGCCGGATGAACTTCCTGCACGAGTTTTGGGAGAATGCCTCCTATTTCTTCCAGGCTCCCGAGCAATACGACGAAAAGACCGTGGCCAAGCGCTGGAAAGAAGAATCGCCCCGCCAGATGAACGAACTCTGCGAGATTCTCGAAGGCGATGATTTCAGTGATCCCGTAGCCATGGAAGCCAAGGCCAAGGCTTGGTGCGAGGCCAACGAATATGGCATGGGCGTCCCGATGAATGCCTTCCGCCTGGCCATTGTCGGCGAAGGCAAGGGACCCCATATTTTCGACATTGTCACCCTGATCGGCAAAGCCGAGACGCTGGCCCGTCTGCGCCGTTGTGTCAAAGTCTTAGGATAAGTTTATGTACAGCCTCTGTCTACAAGTCTATGTCTGGCTGTTCCATCTGACAGCGCTGTTCCATGCCAAGGCCCGCAAGATGGTCGTGGGACAGCGCGAGGCTTTCGACCGTCTGGAAAAACTGCATGCCGCGCCGGGCGAATACATCTGGTTCCATGCCGCCTCGCTGGGCGAGTTTGAACAGGGGCGTCCGCTTATCGAAGCCATCAAGAGGGAACATCCTTCCCAGAAGATACTGGTCAGTTTCTATTCCCCTTCGGGCTATGAGGTGCGTCAGGACTATCAGGGAGCCGATATGGTCTGCTATCTGCCTTTCGACCTAAGGCGCAATGTCCGTCGTTTCCTTGACCTGTTGCAGCCTAAGGCGGTGTTTTTCATCAAATACGAGTTCTGGCCCAACTATCTCAAGGCCCTGCACCGTCGCCGCGTGCCTGTGTATCTGATTTCAGGCATTTTCCGCCCGACGCAGACATTTTTCAAGCCCTGGGGCGGATTCTATCGCTACTTGCTGGGGCTGTTCAGCCAGTTTTTTGTACAAAACACCGAGTCGGAACAATTACTCAAGAAAGTAGGGTTGGCCGATCGTGTTTTGATGACGGGCGACACCCGTTGCGACCGTGTCCTCCAGGTGGCTGCCCAGAAAAAGGGGATCATCGGTATGAGCGATTTCCTGCCTGAGGGCAAGCCCGCAGCACCGGTACTGGTGGCCGGCAGCACCTGGCCCCGCGACGAGGAACTCATCATCCCCTGGTTCAACGAACATCCCGATGTCAAACTCATATTGGCCCCCCACCAGGTCAACGAAAACCACCTGGCCTACATCGAGTCGCTGCTGGAACGCCCCTTTGTGCGCTATTCGCAGCTCAGCCAATCGTCCGAGCATCAGGCCGACTGCCTCATCATCGACTGTTACGGGCTGCTGTCCTCGCTCTATGGCTACGGCAGCATGGCCTACGTGGGTGGAGGCTTCGGCGTAGGCATACACAATACACTTGAAGCCGCGGTGTATCAGATACCGGTGGTCTTCGGCCCCAATTACCAAAAATTTGACGAGGCCAAGGCCATGCTCTCCCAGGGTGGCGCCTTCAGTATCGCCGACGGAGAACAGTTGGCCTCTTTGCTCAACAGCTGGCTGATCAGTCCCGAGAAGTGCCGGCAGGCAGGCCGGGCCGCCGGCAACTATGTGCAACAGAACAGCGGCAGCACGGAGCGCATCCTGGCCGCACTATCACAGAAACTATAACACAAGCGATATGAAACCAGATCTAAAGAAAATGATGAAAAACTGGTGGCCGTATCTGACGGCGGCCTTGGTCTTTGTGGCCATAACGCTCATTTATTGCTCTCCCGTGCTGGAGGGCCGGGTCATCCAGGCCGGCGACAACCTGAGTTGGCAGGGCATGTACCAGGAAACGAAATCCTATCAGGCCGAAACGGGTGAATATACTTTCTGGACCGGTTCCATGTTCTCCGGCATGCCCACTTACCAGATCGGTGGCGGCAACTACCTGGCCGGCCGGGTGCTTAAACCCCTGCGCAATGTCGTCCGTCTGGGCAATCTCAAGAACGAGACCTTGCTGATCATCCTGGGCTATCTGATCTGTTTCTTCTTTTTGCTGCGTTCGTTCAAAATCAATCCGTGGCTGTGTATCGTCGGGTCGGTGGCCATCGCCTTCTCGTCATATTTCTTCATCATCATCGAGGCAGGCCACAACACCAAGGCCCTGGGACTGGCCTGGATGTCGGCCGTGCTGGCCGGTTTTGTGCTTATCTACCGGGGTAAATACTTCATCGGCACTATCCTGGCCATGGTCTATTCATACATGGGGCTGATGTGCCATCCGCAGATGTCCTACTACATTTTCATGTTTATCGGCATCTTGTTTGTGACCGAACTCTATATCCATATCAAGGAAAAGCGCATGAAGCAGTTCGGCCTGGCCACTCTGTGCTTTGTATTGGCGTTGGCTGTGGGGGCCGGTACCCAGTATTCCAACATCAAGGCCAACAACGAATACAGCAAGGAAACCATGCGCGGAGGCCATTCCGAATTGGAGAAGGCCAGCGATGCCGTCAACAAGACGGGCGGGCTGGACCTGGACTATGCCACCGCCTGGAGCTATGGCGTGGACGAGACTTTCACCTTGTTGATCCCTAATTTCAAGGGCGCTTCTTCGCACTATAACGTAGGCGAGAACTCAAAACTTTACAAGACTTTGATCGCCAAGGGCGTACCTCGCCGTTCGGCGGCCGAGTTCTGTCAGTCGGTGCCCACCTACTGGGGCACCCAGCCTTTCACTTCAGGTCCGGTCTATGTCGGAGCCATCGTCTGCCTGCTGTTCGTCTTCGGCCTGTTGGTGGTCAAAGGACCTTACAAATGGGCTATCCTGGCGGCCACCGTTTTTTCGGTGCTGTTGTCGTGGGGGCGCAATTTCATGCCCTTGACGGAACTTTTTTTTCATTACTTCCCCATGTACGACAAGTTCCGCACCGTATCGTCCATCCTGGTGGTGGCCGAAATCACCATGCCGCTGTTGGGCTTTCTGTCCATCAAGGCTTTGATGGACGGCAGTGTATCCAAGCAGGAAGGTCTTAAGAAACTGTATATCTCGGCGGGTATCACCGGAGGTCTGTGCCTGCTGTTCGCCCTCTTTGGCAAGGTGATGTTCCATTTTTCGGCACCCAACGATGCCCAGATGTTTGCCCAGCTGCCTGCCTGGCTGACGGAAGCCATTGTCGATGAGCGGGCTGCCATGTTGCGGGCAGATGCTTTCCGTTCTTTGGCATTCATCGTTTTGGGCGCAGGTGTCGTGGCCTTGTTTATGCAAGAGAAGATCAAGCCCTCGGTCATGATCGTCCTGGTCGGTGTATTGGTGCTGGCCGATATGTGGCCCGTCAACAAACGCTTCCTGAGCGATGCCGATTTTGTGACCGTGCGCCAGAACAACAGCTATTTCAAGATGCTGCCCTATGAAGAGGTTATCCTGCAGGACAAGGATCCGCACTTCCGCGTGCTGAACCTCACGACCAACACTTTCAACGATTCCCGCACCTCTTACTATCTGAAGTCGCTCGGCGGTTATCATGCCGCCAAACTGCGCCGCTATCAGGACTTGATCGACCAGCATCTGTCGAAGATGAATATGGATGTCATCAACATGTTGAACGCCAAATACATCATCTATCAGGACAACAACGGCAACGAGGTGCCGCAGCTCAATCCCCAGGCCATGGGCAATGCCTGGTATGTCGATTCGCTCTTGGTGGTCAATACCCCCAACGAGGAATGCGATGCCTTGAACCATATCGACCTGCACCATACTGCGGTGCTGGATGCCAAGTTTGCCGGCATGGTCGGCGACTTCCAACCCGGTCACGATGCCACGGCCCGGGTGAAACTGACCTCTTACAAACCCAACGCCCTGACCTACGAGACATCGGCCTCGCAAGACGGCACGGTGGTCTTCTCCGAAATATATTACCCCTACGGTTGGAAAGCCTATATCGACGATGTACCGGTAGAACATTTCCGGGTCGATTATGCCCTTCGTGCCCTGAATGTGCCGGCCGGAGAGCACCAGATCCGCTTTGAGTTCCGGCCCGACAGCATCTACAAGGGCGACCGGGTATCGATGGCCTGTGCCGGGCTGATCTACCTGACACTTTTGCTGGGATGCTGGCAACTGATCAAGACTTGCGTTAGAAAAAAGGAGGCTTGAAGATGAAATACTCGATAGTAGTACCGGTTTTCAACCGGCCCGACGAGGTTGATGAACTGCTCGACAGCCTGACGGGACAGAATTTAAAGGACTTTGAGGTGGTCATCGTCGAAGACGGCTCTTCGGTGCCTTGCCAGGAAGTGGTGGAACGCTATGCCGACCGGCTCGATGTGCATTATTATGCCAAGCCCAATTCCGGGCCGGGCCCTTCGCGCAACTACGGTGTGGACCGCTCTCAGGGCGAGTATGTGATCATCCTGGATTCCGATGTGGTGTTGCCTCCGACCTATCTCGAAGCTGTAGAAAAAGGCTTGCAAACGCATCCCTGCGATGCTTTCGGCGGTCCCGACCGGGCACACAAGTCATTTACATCCATACAGAAGGCCATCAGTTATTCGATGACCTCGTTTTTCACCACCGGCGGGATCCGCGGCGGCAAGGCCAAGTTGGACAAATTCCATCCCCGCTCCTACAATCTGGGAGTCAAGCGTGAGGTGTATCAGGCCCTGGGCGGCTTTTCACCGATGCGTTTCGGTGAGGACATCGATTTCAGCTACCGATTGCTCGAACAGGGCTATACGACCTGCCTGCTGTCGGAGGCCTGGGTCTGGCACAAGCGCCGCGCCACCTTCGGCAAGTTCTTCAAGCAGGTGTTCAATTCAGGGATCGCCCGCATCCACCTGAGCAAGCGTCATCCCGGCACGCTCAAGGCCGTGCATCTGTTGCCCATGGTCTTCACCCTGGGAGTGGCTGCTTGTCTGTTTGTCATCCTGTGCGGCCTGGGGCTTATTGCTACAGGTATGTGGCTCGACTACCACGGTATGCGTCCTGCCGACAACATGCACCAGGGACTGGGTTTCTGCTTCTGCATGTTGGGAGTGCTGCCCTTGCTGCTGTATTCGTTGGTCATCTTCATCGATTCGAGCCTGCGCAACCTTAATCCATGGGTGGGCTTGCTGTCGGTACCGGCCGCTTTTTTTCAGCTCATCCGCTACGGCCTGGGCTTTATGACAGCCTGGTTCAAGCGCTGCGTCCTGAAAAAGGACGAGTTTGCCGCTTTCGAAAAGAATTTCTATTGATTTTCAACCAATCAGGTTGCGGCTCAGGTTCCAACGGAAGCGGATCAGCTTGTTGCCGCACTGGGGACGGAAGGTGAGCATATAGTAGAACCAGAGCACCAGACTGCCGCCCCATTTGACCAATTCCAGCAGGATTCTTTTCAGGTATTCCTTTTTGGAGATTTGCAGGGTACGGGCCTTTTCGCTGCGTCCCATGCTGCAGGTGAGCTGATCGAAGTATTCCTGCTCCAGCTTGTAGTGGGGAATGCTGTGGTAGAGTATGGGACCGGGCAGGTACACAAATCTCATTCCGGCCGTGGTCATCTTGTTGAAAATATCCTTTTCCTCACCGCTGGCCAACCCCTGGCCCTTGCGTCCCAGGTCGGGATTGTACAGACCCACTTTGTCGAAGACCCTTCGCCGGTAGGCCGCATTGCCTCCGCCCGGATACCGGCCGGCAGGGAATTCCCTCATGTCGGGCCCGTAGTAGAGATAGCCCGTGAGCAGCTGGCGGGTGAAATAGGTCATCCAGTCGGGTTCGCTGCCATCCTCGTAGTGCGGGATGATCGGACCGCCGGCGGCATCGATGTCGGGATGCGTCTCGAAAAATACCTGGTAGGCTGCCAGATACTCCTTGTTGACGGTGGCATCGTCATCGACATAGACCAGCAGTTCGCCCCGGGCCTCTTCAATGCCCCGGTTACGGGCGTGCGACAGGCCCTGACGGGTCTCGGTAAAGCAGCGCAGGCAGACATCGGGGAAGTCGTGGGCAAAGCGTTGCAATTCGTCCTGGGTATGGTCGGTGCAGTTGTTGTCGATGACCACAATTTCGTAAGCCTCTCGGTCGCAGTTGCCCTGGGCCAGGCTCTCGAGCACGCGATAGATATATTTGTCGCGGTTGTAGGTGCAGATGATGACGGAAATCATGACAGTCTTGTTTTGATTCTACGGCCAAAACGGATCAGGGGGGCATAGCAACCGCGCAACAGTTCACTGCCTAACGGAAAGCTCTGCTTGAGTTCTTTCAGATACTGGCGGGTTTGCCGCCCGCCGTAACGACAACAGAGGGCCACCAGCGACCAGGGACTGACCAGGTCGATCCGGTAGCGGCCCATGCCCTGTTCCATCAGGAAACGGTTGATGCGGATCCTCACTTGCAGCGATTCCAGTTCCTTGGCAAAGGGCCTTTTGTCGAAGGTGATGCTTCCGGCCTGGTCGGTCAGGCAGTAGAGCCGGTGCTGGACAATCTGGATGATTTGGGCGTCCCGGCTGGCACAGAGCGAAAACATGGCATCGTTGCCGATGGAAGTTTCCTCAAACAGCAAGCCTTTTTCTTCCACCAGCCGGCGGGCGATGACCTTGTTCCAGGGAGCCCAGATCATGTAGCGCACCAGCTGCTGCCGGCCTGTTTGGGCGTATTGTTCGTAATAGCGGTGTACGCGGGCTACCCGGCCGCCCTGGCCAAAGACATTGAAATAAAGGATATCTGTATCGTCCTTTAGTTCGCGGTCGAGCACCTCGAAGCAGTCGGGCGCATAGTAATCGTCGGCATCGGCAAACAACAGCCAGCGGCCCCGGGCATGTTGCAGCCCCACATTGCGTGCCCGGCCGGCACCACGTCCCGGCTCACTGAAGAGCACTTCCAGACTGGCTGTCCGGGCCAGCGCTCCGGCTTGCGCCAACAAGGCGGAGGCATCGATGGGCTGTGGGGAATTGTCCACCACCAGCACTTGCAGATCCTGTCGCTGCGGCAGGGAGGCAAGCAGACGCAACACCAGGTCGAGCTGTCCGGGCTGCTTGACATAGTGGGGGATGATGACCGTATATTTGAAGGTGCTGTCTGTCATGATTCTTTCTTGACGATTTCAAGGGGTACACCGCCAATTTGGGCGGCCAGTTCGGAAAAACTGCTGTACCACGAGCCGAGTATTTGCCCGCAACGGGCCAGGGTAAGCATGTCCACCAGGCCATCGACCACCCCCGACAGCGTTTTGCGCGAGGCGGGCTGCGGCGCACAGACAAGTTGCTGGCCATAGCGCTGGCGCATGGCCTTTTTGGTATCCTGGTCGTCGGTAGCCAAAAAGATGCAGCCCTCGGGCTGATGGGCCAAAAAACTGTCGATGCGGTCGAAGAACAGCCGTATCGGACTGTGTTCGATGGCCTGGGCGTTGTCGGTGCGTCGGATGTGGACACCCATCGAGACGGGACCCAGTTGCGCGCTGAATTGTTCCACCTTCTTTTCGATGGCCGGCAGCGGGCGGAAAAAACGGGCGGCCATGTCGGCCGGGTAGGCCTGGTGGGCATAGCAGGTGGCCCAATAGACTTGCCGGCCTTGCAATTGCGCTTTCAATTCCTCCGGGGTGCCGGCCACCGGTGTGCAGGTCTCATACAGGCAGACGTCAAACCGCCCCTTTTGGACCAGACGGGTCAGATGCAGGTTGCGACCCTTGGGCAGCTGCAGACGTAGGAAATCCAATCCGCAGGCATCTCTCAAGTGAAATCCCTCTGCCTTGACGGGAAGGAACAGGTCGTGAAAACCGGCGTTCAGCCCCTTGTCTTTGAACCACACCACTTCTAGGCGGCTGCCGATCTCACGGGCCAGCTGATAGGCCGACAGGATGCTCCTCATCCGGTTGGCCAGCCCGCCCTGGGGCACGAGAAAAATGGTCGGCTTCTTCATGATTCGCGGATTAATTGCATCAGGGTATCGACAAAATGCGGCCAGTTGTTTTCGTCCAGAAAACGGGCGTAGGCAGCTGTATCAACTTTTTCGTCGCGATGGGCGGCCACGAGGGCGGGAATCTCATCGAACTGCTGATAGGTATAGACATCCAGCTCGGGCAGCCGGGCATAGTCTTTGAACGAACCTACGTCAGGACCGATGACCTTGGCCCCATACGACAGGGAATCCATCAGCACACCCGAACTGAGGATGGACTCGGGCCGGTAGGTGCTCAAGACAAAATGCGACTGGGCGGTGAGCCTGCCGATGTCCTCTGCTGTGAGCCGTTTGGGAATGAACTCGACATGGTCGGTGACAAGCTGCTGTATTTCGTGGTGGAGTTGCTCGGAAGAACAGCCGCCACAAATGCAGATCCTCAGGTTGAGGCCAGGTTGTTTGCGCAGCCAGCCCAGAAACTCCACGATGCCTTTGTAAGGGGTGATGCTGCCCCAGATGAGCAGGTCGTATTTCTTGTCGCCCGAAGGAGCGTCTGCCAGGTGGTTTTTGGTGGGATGATGCAGGAAATGGGCCTTGCCGGCAGCATAGGGATAGACTTCCCGGATGGTGTCCAGCCCTTCGCTGGCATGGGTGACAATCAGGTCGGACAGACGGGCGATGCGGCGGGCCAGCCGTCGTTTGAGCCAGAGCTTGCCTGCTTCATGGGGCATTTTGTTGTGAAATACCCAGACAATCTTTTTGCCACAAAGTTTCAACAGCCTGACATAGAGCAGCATGATAAGCGAGAAGGCTGTACCGTACTTGAAATCGGGGATGCTCTCAAACCAGTTGAAAATAAACACCTTGCCCCAGTGTGAAGGGGGCAGGAGGCTCAGCACGGAATGCTTCGATACAGGGTTCACCACCCGGGTGTCCGGGTGGGCATTGAGGGCAGCAATCATATCCCTTATGTAGGGGTTGTTGTCCTTGGTGTAGTGGGGAAAGACCGTGAATCGTAGCATCCTTGCAAAGATAATGTTTATCGTAAATGACCGTTCTCAATCTGTCGTATTCCCTCCCATTTTTTTCTCCTTTCGGAGCCAGGCGCGGCAAACAGCAGCTTGGAGCCGATGGTCATCCGTCGCAGCAACCGGGCCAGTGCTGTGTAGAAGGGGGTGTGGCAAAGGCGCATGTAGCGCTGCTTGCTTTCATATTTGATTTGCTGGCGTCGCAGCAGGGCCTCGTCGTTGGGCTGGAAACTGGCCCCACCCAAATGGATGATGTGGGCTTCGGGCACGGAATAGATCTGCCAGCCCCGTTTGGTCATGCGGTGGCAGAGTTCGGTCTCTTCGTAGTACATGAAGAAGGAGGGGTCGAAGCCACCGGTTTTCTCAAGCACTTCCCGTCTCACCATCAAATCAGCCCCGGTGATGTAGCCCACTTTCATCGGCCGGCCGGTATGGTTGAAGTCGAGGTTGCGGCCAAATAGCAGACGGTCGGGCACATCGCGCAGCAACTGGTTCAGCTCGTCATAGACAGAAGGCCGGTAGCGCAGGAAGGAAGGGGCAGGCTGAAGGTCCTGGGTGAAGAGGTTGCCGCCGCAGGCTCCTGCGTGGGGATGGCTGTCCAAAAAATCGGCCAGGACCTTGACGGCATTGTTGAGGAGCAGGGTGTCGGAATTCAGGAAAAAGACATAACGCCCTGTGGCCAGGCCGATACCGACATTGTTGGCGCGGCCGAACCCCAGGTTCTCCTCTTGATAGACATAATGGATACGACTGTCCTGGCCAAAATGCTCCCGACTGCCGTCGGTGGAGGCATTGTCGACCAGTATCACCTCGAACGTCAGCCCTTCGGTCTTTTCGAAAAGGCTGTCGATACAGGCGGCCGTCAGGCTGCGGGTATGATAGTTGACGATGATGACAGAAACATCCATGGCTCGCTATTTTTCTTGTACCTTACGCATTCTCTTCCAACTGCCGACGGCTTCCCTCAGTCCGGTAAGCAGGCCCGCCGACAGGCTGTGGCGCATCAGGTTGATCCCTTTGAAACGGAGCAGGAATCGTGTGCGGCATTGCAGGGGCAGCGCCCTCCAGCCGCTCAAGCGCCTGCGGCGCCACTGATAGGGTTGGATCAAGGGCAGGTCGGCCGGGTCGACCGTCCCTTTTTCGATATAATGCAGGTCGAGTGCCTGCGCCATCCACCGGCTGCCCCGCTCGGTGCGGACCAAGGCCAGGCTGCGGCCGGGCACACCTGCCTGGAAATCCGGTTTGCCGTCTTTCAACAGCCAGGCGTCGCCCACGGCGATGTCGGAGAGCAGGCCGATGCCGTCGGGACAGATCTTGCAGCGGGTGCCCAACTGCCGCCCCAGAATTTTGCCCCAGCTGTCTTCGTAGCTCATCGTCAGTGTACTGCCGTCTTCGAAGTCGGCTTGGAAATGGCCGGGCCAGCCGTTGCCCCGATACCTGAGAGCAATCAGAGGTGCCTTGGTGGCAGCTTGTCCGAAGGCCTGCCGACTGGCTTGATAGCTGGGTATGCCGGCACAGAAGATGGCCAGGAAGGCCTTGATCCTCGGCTGGTAGGAGGGTTGCAGTCTCAGAAAATTCTGCAGGGCGGCCACATCGCAGGGTTTGCCCACAAAAGCATAACTGTCGTTGTTTTGGTCGAGCAGGGTTTTGAGGTGTGGGAACATGGGAGCCGGAGCGTACCTTGACTGGGCGTTGGCGATGATTTCCTCGCGGCTGCGGGAAACTTTCAGCTCGTTATACAGCGGGTGGCCTTCTCTGGGTCCGACTTGCAGCACGGCATCGCAGATGCCTTGTTCGACCAGGTAGATGGCCAGGGCGGAAACCAATCCGCCCGAGGAGGCTTTTTCGCGAAGGTCGGCATCTGTGGCCCAGCCGACAGCAATCTCGCGGGTCTGCCCCCAGAGCGGTCGTTGCCGGCCGTCACCTCTCAGGCTGATGCCCGGGCAGACAGCCCGCAGTGTCTTGTCTGCTTCGCGGGTCGTTGGCAAGGCCAGGGGCCGGTAGTAACCGTTTTCCTGGAGTTCCAGCCGGCCACGGTCCTCTCCCAGGGCGGCGAGGCAGATGCCACAACCCAGGCAGAGGTCGTTGTCTATGATGCGTCGAAGCAGGTCCATGTTTCTTTATTTAAGCAGCAGGCTGCGCAGTCGTTCCGTGAGCAAGACTTCCTTGTCCTTGACGGTCGTGGCCAGGGTCTGCTGTATCTGTCCTTTGAGAGAATCGCGCTGCGAGTAAGCCTGCAGAATGATATCGAGTGTCTGTTCCCGATTTTGCTGTTGCAAATCGGCCACATAGGCATACTGGAGGCTGTCGCAAAATAGGCCGCCGAATTTGCGGCTGTAGGCGGTGGGCACAACCGGGACGCCCGACGAGAAGGCGGCGATGGTGGCATGCATCCTGGCTCCGACAAAGAAATCCAGGCCCGAGATATAGCTTTTGGCATCGACGGGTGAAAGAAACAGTGGCGCCAATGTCAGGCGGGGATGCTTGTATTCGTTGGCCAGGTCGTAGCAAACGGCATAGTCGTTTTCAATATTGCGCTCGCCATGCACCACATGAGGCACCAGATGGACCTGACAGTCGGTTTTGTCCAAAAAGGCATCGATGATGGAGCGCATCAGGGCAGGATAGTCTTCCTTGAGCCCGAATTGGTTGTTGCGCTCATAACCGCCATTCCACAACAGGGCCGAGATATTGATGCCCACGTGGCAGTGTCCGTCGGCGAAGGACTGGCGGGTATAAGGAAGCCAGAAAGCCAGGTCGGTAAACTCTTCGACCCGATCCATATCGGGCAGTTCCCGACGCACATAATCGTAGCTTTGCCGGTCGCGCACCATCACTGTCTGACTGTGGCGCAGGCTCTTCAAAGCCTCCTCTTTCAACGCTTCGCTGCGAAACGGCCCGATGGTCTGCGGCAGCAGGCAATAAGGCTTGTGGTATTTGCGGGCCAGGCGGTGGATGCGGTCGATCTGGCGGAAACGTTGTGCGCCGTAGATATCGGAGAAACTGTCGCCCTGTCCCAGGTCCAATACCATGTCGGCTTGACGGAAGACCTCTGCCAGAGAACGCTCATGCCCGCGAACGACGCGCATCATGTGCTTGAGACGGGCTGTCAGGTGCATCTCTTGTGGCCAAACCAAGGTATCGTAAGTGATTTCCTTGCCCGGCAGGCTGCAACTGTGGCTCTTGCCGTCTCTCCAACCGCTGTCGGGCAGGCAATAGCTAGCTTCCTGCCCGTTTTCCGTGAGCAGTTTGTCGAGAAGGTACAAGGCCGACAGGCTCAAGGCGACACAACCCAGGTTGCCGTTCTTGAGGGGGGCATTGGCAAGTAGGATACGGAGCGTTTTCATAGGGACTGTTTTTTCAGGAACCGGGATTTCAATGCACCTGTCACACTGCTGCGCTCACTGGCGGTCAG
The DNA here is from genome assembly GCA_017446025.1 of Bacteroidales bacterium. Lineage (GTDB taxonomy): Bacteria > Bacteroidota > Bacteroidia > Bacteroidales > UBA1402 > UBA1757. The sequence continues at coordinate 26,999 of JAFSRR010000087.1, forward strand.
CCCCAGGGTGTAGATGCAGACGGGCACGATGAAAAAGCAGCTGGCCAGGCTCAGCAACAGCCGCCACCAGGAGCTTTCCATGCGGGTCACTATCAGGACGGGCACCACACAGGACAAGACAGATACCAGCAGGATTGGCAGCAAAACAGCACGGGTATAGGCGCTGAGGCTCATCTGTTGCTGGCGTTTCATAAAGACGGCACGCAGCACCTGGGCCAGCAGCGAGGTGGCGATGTTCACTGCGAAGACGCTTTCGGCCGGCAGATGCCATATCTTCAGCATCAGATAGGCGATGGGCAGGGACAGCAGCAGCGAGCCGCCCACGAAAATCTGATACCATTTGATCTGGCCGGTGGCCTGGATGGAGGTGCCCAGGGGATAACCCAGGGCATCGATCAGCGCGGTGATGAGCAACAAGCGCGAAAACAACAAGGTATGCTGGGGGACATCTTTGAGCCAGATATCGAGTATCATCGGCATTTCTGTATAGACGGGCAGCACCAGCAGGAAGAGCAGGAAATAGGAAAACTTGGAGCTCTGGAACACCAGCTTGATCATGGCCTGGTGCTCATCGGCGGCATGGGCTTTGGTAATCTGCGGGTGAAAGGCCGTCACGAAGTTCTGGACAAACTGGTTGATGTTGACATAGACCTGATAAGCCACGCCCCGGGCCGCATTGACGACCGGACCGAAAAACAGGTTGAGCAGCAGGTTGACCCCCTGGCTGCGCGCCACCCCCGACAGGGAGCCGATCACGTTCCAGCCCGTATAGCTGAAAATCTCCCGAAACAGAGGCTTGTCCCAGAAGAAGGAATAGCGGCATTCTTCATAGCAATGGCGGCAGTAGAGCACATAAAAGGCGCTGACTCCCAGATTGACCACCATCATTAGAAAAGCATAGAAGACCAGTCGGTCGAAACTGGCCGACATCAGCAAAAAAACGATGCCCAGGCGCAGCAGGGCTTCCACCACGCTGCAGTAGGCAAAGACCTTCATCTTTTCCCGGGCGATGATGATGGATCGGTAGGGCGTGGTGAGCATGGGTAGCATAAAGGACAGGATGGACAGCTGATAGACCCAGTTGACGGCCATAGCCCGCTCGGGGGGATAGACCATCTTGACACGCAGGAACCACAGTCCGAGGGTTTCGGCCAGCAGCAGGATGATCAGCCCCAGCCCCAGGAAGATAGTGACGTTCAAATTGAAGACCTTTTTCAGCGCGGCATGGTCGCCCCGCCCCAATTCAACGGCAAAATAGCGGTTGCAGGCCGAGGCCATCACGTTGTTGAGGAAGGAGAAGGCTACCACCACGCCGCCTACGGCATTGTAGATGCCAAAGTCGTTTTCGCCCAACAGCGCCAGGATCATCCGCGAGGTATAGAAGCTGATGATCATGATCAGCCCCATCCTGATGTAGAGCAGCAGGGTGTTGCGGGCAATCAGTCTTTGGTTCACTACCGACATTCTCTTTTCTCTTTTATCGTATCAAGGTCTCAGTCCCTGGCGGATAGAAAATATCCGGGCTGCGGGGCATGGGTCAATATCTGTAATGCTCTGCTTTGTAAGGACCTTCGACCGGCACGCCGATGTAGTCGGCCTGGGCGGGAGTCAGGGTGGAGAGCTTGGCACCGACATGTTCCAGGTGCAGACGAGCCACCTCTTCGTCCAGATGCTTGGGCAGGCGATAGACTTCGACGGGATAGGGCTTGGTCCAGAGTTCGATCTGGGCCAGGGCCTGGTTGGTGAAGGAATTGCTCATCACAAAGGAAGGATGGCCCGTGGCGCAACCCAGGTTGACCAGGCGGCCGTCGGCCAGCAGGATGACACTGTGTCCATCGGGGAAGAAATACTGATCGACCTGAGGCTTGATATTGCGGTGGCGGATACCCGGGAAGGCCTTCAGCTGAGCCACCTGTATCTCATTGTCGAAATGGCCGATGTTGCAGATGATGGCCGAATCCTTCATTTTTTCGATATGCTCGATGCGGATCACATCGCAGTTGCCCGTGGTGGTCACGTATATGTCGCCTTCGGAGAGGCTGTCTTCGACGGGTTTCACCTCATAGCCTTCCATGGCGGCTTGCAGGGCGCAGATGGGGTCGATCTCGTTGATGATGACTCGGGCGCCGTAGTCGCGCATCGACTGGGCGCAGCCCTTGCCTACGTTGCCGTAGCCGCAGACCACAACCACCTTGCCGGCAATCATCACGTCGGTGGCCCGTTTGATGCCGTCGGCCAGCGATTCACGGCAACCGTAGAGGTTGTCGAACTTCGACTTGGTGACCGAATCGTTCACATTGAAGGCCGGGAACAGCAACTGGCCGGCAGCCATCATCTGGTAGAGCCGGTTCACGCCCGTGGTGGTTTCTTCCGACACGCCGCGGATGCCCGGCACCATGTCCGACCAGAACGAACCTCGGACGGCCAGCACCTGCTTGAGTATGGCTTTCAGCTCCTTTTCATCTTCCCCGTGGGAGGGAGTGTCGAGCACTTTGGCATCTTTTTCGGCTTGTACGCCCAGGTGGATCATCAGCGTGGCGTCGCCGCCGTCATCCACTATGAGGTTGGGTCCTTGACCGCCGGGGAAACTCAGTGCCTGAAGGGTGCACCACCAGTAGTCGGCCAGGCTTTCACCCTTCCAGGCAAAGACCGGTACGCCGGCCTCGGCGATGGCAGCGGCGGCATGGTCCTGGGTGGAATAGATGTTGCAGCTGGCCCAACGCACTTCGGCCCCCAACTCGGTGAGGGTCTCGATAAGTACGGCCGTCTGGATGGTCATGTGCAGCGAACCGGTGATGCGGGCTCCCTTGAGGGGCTTGAGCGGGCCGTATTTTTTGCGGACAGCCATCAGTCCGGGCATCTCCTTTTCGGCGATCTCTATCTCTTTGCGACCGAAATCCTTGAGCGTCAGGTCGGCTACCTTATGGGGTAGTGTTGAGAATAATTCCATAGTAAATATCAGTTTCTCAATCAGTTAATCATTCTTTTTGCGTACCGGCAACAAAAAATGCATCAACGCGGTGTAGCGTTTTTTTCGGCCAGGCCGTCTTATAAGCAGTTCATTGTCGGTAACGACACTCTTTTTAATTTCCTCTATATATGTTGGAAGGTGTTCCTGCGTGAGCCGGGACACCTTTGCTTTTATACCTTTTCCTCCGTGGTCTGACCGGTCGACGGTCGGCTGTCGGCTTCCTTGATATCCTCCTCGTTGTCGGTCAGGACAAAGTCCAGTTGGCGTCGGTCCATATTGGCCCGGGCCACCAGCACATAGACTGTGTCGCCCAGCCGGTACACCTTCTTATGATGGCGTCCAATCAGCCGGTAGTTCTTTTCGTCGAAGTCGTAGTGGTCGTCTTCCAGATCGCGCATGGCGACCAATCCTTCGCATTTGTTTTCGTCTATCTCGACAAACATGCCGAATTCAGACACCCCCGAGACATGCCCCTTGAAGACGCGTCCCAATTGGTCGGCCATGAATTCGACCTGCTTGCTCTTGATGGAGGCCCGTTCGGCCTGGGCGGCCAGCTGTTCCATGGCCGAGCAGTGTTCGCAGCGACGTTCCAGCCGCTCGCGGTCGAAGGCCTTGCCGCCATTGAGATAACGCTCGAGCAGGCGGTGGACCATCATGTCGGGATAGCGCCGGATGGGCGAAGTGAAATGGGTGTAATGGCTGAAGGCCAGTCCATAGTGGCCGATGTTGTCGGTCGAATAGACAGCCTTGGCCATGGCCCGGATGGTGATGGACGAGATCATGTTTTCTTCGGCCGTGCCCTTGATTTCATCGAGCATTTTGTTGATGTTGCGGCTCAGTTGTTTCTGACCGCCTTCGATATCGAGGTGGTGGCCGAAAGACTTGATGAACTTCGAAACATCGGCAAGCTTTTCCATGTCGGGCAGGTCGTGTACGCGGTACACGAAAGGCTTGGGGTTGGGTTGTTTGCCGACATATTCGGCCACGGTTCGGTTGGCCAGCAGCATGAACTCCTCGATGAGGTTGTGCGACTGGCCCGACTCCTTGAAATAGACCGATAGCGGTTTGCCGTTTTCATCGGTCCTGAAACAGATCTCCTGGCTCTCAAAACGGATGGAGCCGTTCTTGAACCGGCGCTCGCGAAGCAGTTTGGCCAGGGCATTGAGCTGGAGCATCTCGTCCTTCATCAGGTCGCTCTTGCCGTCGATGATGTCCTGGGCCTGGTCGTAGCTCAGGCGGCAGTCTGATTTGATGACCGTGCGGCGGATGCGCGAGGCCTTGACCTCGGCCTGGCTGTCCAACTCGAAGATGCAGGAGAAACAGCGTTTTTCCTCATCGGGACGTAGCGAACAGACCTGGTTGCACAGCCGTTCGGGCAGCATGGGGATGGTACGGTCCACCAGATAGACCGAAGTGGCCCTTTTTTCGGCTTCCCGGTCGATGACAGAGTCGGGTTTGACATAGAAGGTGACATCGGCGATATGGACACCGATCTCCCAGTTCCCGTTGGGCAGGGCCCTGATCGACAGGGCATCGTCAAAGTCTTTGGCTTCCTGGGGGTCGATGGTGAAGGTCGGCACCTGCCGGAAGTCTTCGCGATAGCTGTATTCTTCGGGGTGTATTTCCTCAGAAAAAGCCATGGCGGCTTTTTCTGCTTCCTCGGGGTAGCTTTCGGGCAACTCGAATTCGCTCATGATGTCGTCGCCCATCACCTTGCGGTCTTTGCGCATGATTTGGGCCAGCTGGTAGCGGCCCTCCCGCTCCGATTGCAAGAAATGCTGCTCGAGCAGGTCGTGCAACAGTTCATTGACCATATCCTTGCCCGTCTGGCGGGTGATGCCCAGCGCGGCGGCCACCTGCCGGTAGTTGTAGGCGGCGCGGCTGTGCTCAAGGAAATAATCCATGATCTGCTGCTTGATGGTGCCCTTTTTCATTCGGGCTATCTTATTTCTTTTGCTTTTCAACATGGTTAAAATCTTTTCATCAGTTCCTCACAACTGAGGCGTACGATAATTCTTCGGCCGTCGGGGGTATAGTTCTGGATGGCGCAGTCGAAGAGCTGACGGCAGAGTGTTTTCATTTCGGTCCGGTTCAAGACCAGTCCGTAGGGGATGCTGGTCACCTGGGCCATCTTCAGGGCCAGCCGGTCCTTGAGTTCCTTGGAGAAGTTGGGAATGTCTTCCTGGGCCGCATCGGTCAGGTCCTGGATCATGGCCGTCGGCGTCAGTCCCTGGGTTTGTTCGGGAATGCCGGTGATGAGCCAGCGCTGGCCGTTTTGTTCGAAGCGGAAGCCCAGATCGGACAGTAGGGGCTGTATCTGTCGGAACAGGTCCATCTGATGAGGTCCCAATTCCAATTCCTCGGGAAACAGCAGGGTCTGCGAAACGGCCTGATGGCTTTCCAGCTGCTTGCTGTATCGTTCAAACCAAATCCTGATCTGAGCCCGGTGCTGGTCGATGAGCAGCACGGCATCGCCGCAAGGAATGAGCAGGTAGCGGCCGAAGAGTTGGCAGGGCTGCCAGTCGCTGTCGGCGCTCATTTCTTCGTCCGAGAAGATGGTCTGGAGTGCCTCGGCTTCTTCAAACCGGCGGGGTATCTCGTCGAAGGCATCGGCGCGGAACGCTTCCAGTCCCTGGGATACGTCTTCCCGGCTCTGGGGCAAATGGGGCTCAGGTTGCCGGTAGTAATGCTCGGTCTGTTCGCTTTCCGAGCCGCGATACATTTTTTCCCAGCCTGTATCGACCGGTTTCTTGTGGAAAGGATTGTAGTTGGGATCGAAATCGAGCCGGGGCTGGGGCACATCGCGCGAACCGCTGAAGACATCGATCTGCGGTGCATCTTCCTGGTCGAAATCGAGCGAGGGGACGGCATTGAACTTGCCCAGGCATTCGCGGACGGAGGCGTTCAGGATGGGCCAGATGATCTGTTCGTTCTCAAACTTGACTTCGGTCTTGGTGGGACTGATATTGACATCGATACTGTCGGTGGGCACATCGAAAAACAGGAAATAGACGGGCTGCATGCCCGGAGCGGTCAGCGGCTCATAGACTTCCATGACGGCCTTGCGGAAATAGGGATGCCGGATATAGCGTTTGTTGACGAAGAAATACTGTTCGTAGGCTCTTTTGCGGGCGGCAGAGGGATCTCCCACGAACCCGCTGATCTTGACAAACTCGGTCTCCACTTCGACCGGGTACAGTTTTTTGTTGAGTTGGTCGCCGAGCAGGGCGATAATGCGCTGACGCAGATTGGCGGCAGGCAGTTGGTAGAGCATCTCTCCGTTGTGCCGCAGACTGAGGCGGATGTCGGGATGGGCCAGGGCCTGCTGGATGAATTCGCTGCGGATGGCGGAAAACTGCTTGGCATTGCTGCCCAGGAATTTGCGTCGGGCCGGTACGTTGTAGAAAATGTTGCGGACGGAGAAACAGGTGCCCTTTTCAGCGGCTACGGGTTCCTGCAATTCCAGTACCGAACCGGCCATGACAACCCGGCTGCCCACTTCGTCTTCTGCCTGGCGGGTGGTGAGTTCCACCTGGGCGATGGCGGCAATCGAAGCCAGCGCTTCGCCCCGGAAACCCATGGTGCGGATGGCAAACAAATCCTGGCTCTGCCGCAGCTTGGAGGTGGCGTGGCGTTCGAAGCAAAGGCGGGCATCCTCGGCCGACATGCCCCGGCCATTGTCGGAAATCTGTATCAGCGTCTTGCCGGCATCCTTGATGTTGACCTCGATGCTGGTGGCACCTGCATCGAAGGCATTTTCCATCAGTTCCTTGACCACGGAGGCAGGCTGTTGGATCACTTCACCGGCCGCAATCTGATTGGCGACACTGTCGGGCAATATGGCGATACAGTTTCCCATGGGACATTAAATCATGGCGTTGATGCGGAAATACATAAACACGACGATGAGCAGCATGGCCACACACACAATGATCATGATGCGGCTGAACTTCTGCATCTTTTCGCGGCTGCTGCCGCCGGGAACCGCCTTGCGGAAACTTCCCCGGATGTCCTTTTCAAAATCTCTTTGAGAGGTTTTCTCTGATTCTTCGGCCATATTCATTTCCTTTCTGATACGTTCATATCTTTCTTTGCGCTCCTCTTTGAGTTTGTCATAGTAAATGGGCTTATGGTCAAACTGCCGGGGCTTGGGTTGCTTGAAAAACGGAAAAAGAAGACTCATAGCTGCTTGGTTTAAAGTTAACGGATACGCCCTCTTGCCGCCCGCTCACGATTGGAACGACGGGGGGGGGCGGCCCGTCGGGTTTCTTGTGAACCACCCGATGAGTCGGTGTGCCGGAATACATCCTGCGGATGGGTGGGCCGCAACTCGATGGGCCAGCTGAACGACTGGAGGCGCTTGACATCGGGCGTTACCAACGAAAGGGGATAGAATTTCCCTATCGGCTCAGGCGATACGGTGACCGACTGCATCTTGCCCTCTTCATCCATGAACATCGACATGTCTCCCTGTTCGAGGCGGACCAGGCCGATCATTTCCTCTTTGTCGTTGTGTGGAATATAGATGGCATTGGCACTTCCTGTGATGACGATGTGATATACCTTGTTGTTTCTGAACCAGGCCGTCAGTTCGTCGCCGGCCGACTGGTTGAAATAGGAGGAGTCGGCCTCTTCCTGGGAGACTATGCTGGCATTGCGTTGTACATAGAGATAGTCGGGCGCCCCGTTCTTGACATACAGTTTCATCAAGGAGCCCCGTACCTGCTGGTTGTCCGACCAGATGATGGGCGAACCTGTCATGTCGAGCACCGAATCGCGGGTCGAGAAAAAAATCGAATCGCAAAGTGCCTGCAAATCGACCCGGTAACAGCGCACATGGTGGTAGGCCATGAAGGTGTCGAAGATAGAGTCTTTGCGTGTTTTGAGCGTGTCGGCATGCAGGTAGAGCGTGTCGCGGCCGGAAAATTCCTTGAGCAACGCCTGTCCGGTGATGAAAGTTTCTTCGTTGTCCTGGACATAGCGGCCGTAGTTGCCCAGGATGTGCACCGACTGTGACGAGTCGGTGAGCAGCACATGGCCCCAGGCCTGGCCGATGCCGGTGTTCTGGTTGAAGCGTACCGTGTCACCGATCATGTAATTGGGGCTGCTTTCGACATAGGAACGGTCGAGCAGCAGACTCTCGCCGCTCAGGGTGTTGTACCACCCGCGGAAGGCGTGGACCACCGACTGGTCCGAGGTGATGACCGAATGCGAGACAATGGAGGCCACGCGGGTGTCGGTATTGTAGTTGAGCGTGTCGGTGGTCAGGACAAACTGGGGGTGGGTCAATACCACATCCTCCTTGAAAAAGGCCATCTTGGTGGCCGGGTTGTAGCGGCCATAGACCGATGTGAGCACATTGGTCGTATCGACTATCTTGCCGCCCAGAAAGTAGTAGCCGATGTTTTCGACGCGGTCGTAGTCGAGATGGTCGGTGTAGAGTGTCACCCCCTGGTTGGCCATGACCACTTCCTGACGCATCTGCGCCAGCTTGCGGTTGCCGTCGTAGAAGAGCGTCTTGCCGTCGATGGTCAGCGTGTCGCCTTGGGTGATATGCACATGACCGAAGGCAAAGAGGGAATTGTCGGCCTGATAGTAATGAGCTGTGTCACAATACATCCAGACGCTGTCATGCCGAAACTGTACATTGCCCACGAGCACCTGATAATCGGCGCTCTGGTCTTTGTCGAAGAGCAGGGACTCGGCATGCTCCAGGTAAATCAGTTCCTGTTTGGCGGGTTTTTGAGCCTGAGCAGAGACGACAAACAGGCATAAAATACAAGTCCATTGAATTTTATGCCTGAGTGTCCGATATGTCTGTCTGCTTTGTCTCATGCTTATTTGATCCAGCCAGGGTATTGGAATTCGCAGTTGCGCCAGTCTTCGTTGATGCGGACGTAGATCTCCTGCTGTTTTTTCTTGATCCAGTCTTCAATGACCTTGTTGCGTTTCTGTTGCAAGACCATTTCCTTGAGTTCGAGGAAATCCTCGGTGACGGAGGCGGGATGGGCCTTGGTCTTGCTCTTCACCCGGATGATGGCGCAGATCTCCCGGTTGCGGCCGTTGCGGGTGTCGATCATACTGAAGGGCCGGGAAATTTCCCCGACGTTCATGTCATAGACCAACTTGCCGATCTCCTGGGGCAGCTGCTCCATCTGGAAGTGGGAGGTGCCGGTGTTTTCGTTGATGAGCAGCCCGCCGTTGTTGCGGGTCTCCTTGTCTTCGGAAAACATCTGGGCCGCCGATTTGAAAGAGAGTTTCTCGTTGCGGACCAGATCGGCGATGCTGTCGAGCCGGAGCATGGCCTCGTTGCGCTCCTTGGCCGATACCTGGGGCTTGAGCAGGATGTGCCGGCAGTTGATGCGGTCGCCCCGCTTTTCGATGAGCTGGATGATGTGGTAGCCGTATTCATCTTCGACGATGCGCGACACCTTGGTCGGGTCGTTCAGGCTGAAGGCGACGTTGGCAAACTCGGTGGTGAGCTCGCCGCGTCCCTTGAATCCCAGTTCACCGCCGTCGCGGGCATTGTCGCGGTCGGCCGAATAGAGGATGGCCAGGGTCGAAAAACGCTCGCCGTTGTTGATGCGCTCGGTAAACTCTCGGAGGCGCGACTTGATATCATCGATTTCTTCGTCTGAGTATTTGGTCTCCACCGAGATAATCTCCACTTCGACCTGGGCGGGAATGATGGCGATGCTGTCGGGCGGCAGTTTCTTGTAGTAGGCACGCACTTCGGCCGGCGTGACGGTGACACCCGACAAGAGTTTCTCCCTCATCCTGCGGATGGTTTCCTCCTCGCGGGCTAGGTTGCGCTGTTCTTCGCGAATCTTGCTCAGGCTCTTGCCGAAGTATTCTTCCAACTTTTCCCGGCTGCCCAGCTGGGCAATCATATAGTTGATCTGACGATCGACGGCCGAGATGATATCGTTGTCGGTGACAATGATACTGTCCAGTTCGGCCTGATGCAGGAAGAGTTTCTGGATGGCCAGTTGTTCAGGGATGACGCAGTTGGGGTCGCCGTTGAATTTCTGGCCCTGGTAGAGCGCCTGCAGCCGGTGTGCTTCCACTTCCGATTTGAGGATGGCTTCATCGCCCACCACCCAGACCACTTCATCGATGATGTTGTTCTGGGCCGACAGGACAAGGCAGCCGAGCAGCCATACAAGGCAAAGCGTTTTTTTGTACATGGTTCTATTCTGTCTGTGGAATGTCGTAATAAATGATCTGTCCTTTTTCCTGTGCCTCCCTTACCATATCCTCTTCCAGCTGGTGCAGGAACTCGGTCTTGCTGCTGTTGATGAGGATGTTCCGGATACGCTTGCTCACAAACTCGATGGGTTCGGGGCTGCCGGCCAGCAGATATTGGTCTATGTAAAACAGATAGGCATAGTTGTCATCGGTCACCTCCAATTGCGACTGCGCCTTCAGGAACTTGGCCTGGTCCTTGACCTCGTAGGGAATCTGGTCGATGACATCGTCCAGGGTGACCCATTCCTCGCGGAAATTCTCGTAGGCCTGTGCCCGTTGCATGCAATAGGTCTCGATGTGTTCCATGGCCTGGGCATCGCGTTTGCGCCCCCATTTTTTGAGCTGGTCCAACTGGGCCGCATTGCGCGGTACCTTGATGAATATCCCTTTGACCAGGTTCTGGGACGAGAGGAAGCGCTGGGCGTTCTGCTCGTAGTAACGGGCGATATCCTCGTCCGTCACCGTCTGCTCCATTTTCTTGGTCAGAGCCTGCTGTTGGTACTCGTAAATAATGAGCGAGTGACGGTAGGCTTCGACCATGGTGCGGATTTCCTCCGATTCCTTCAGATTGCGGCTGGCTTCCTCATAGACGATGGTCTCCTTGATCCAGTTGTTGATGTAGCGCTCTGCCATTTTCATACTGTCGGCCGGGCTGGTGCCTTGGGGAATGGTCGAGGTGATTTCATCGAGATAAAGGATCTTGCCTTCGGTCTCGACGACCGGTTGACGACCCTGGTTGGGATCAGGGCCGAAGCAGTCTTTCAACCACAGGGGAAGGGCCAGGAGCAATATGCACAAAAACTGTTTCATGGTCTGAGTTTGTTGAGCGCTTCCTGGTTGAGCACCACGGGATATTTCTTCCTCAGGCTTTCAATCCACTGCTTTTCCAATTCGTTCTGATAGTCGGTCATCACCTGGCCTTTGACATCGGCTGCCTCCTGCGGAGCCTTGAGGGTCTGGCCGCTCTTGAGGATCACAGGATACTTGGCTTCGGGGGTCCAGTCGCCGGTGTTGAACACCACCTTGTCGATGGTGGCGTTGTCGCCCTGGGCAAACAGGCCTTGGACGATTTTCACACGGACTTCGTCCCGGTTGTAGAGCCGGTTGAGGACTACGCCGATAGAATCGACCGGCAGTTTTTTGATGCTCTTTTTGACCTGAGCGGCCAGGGGAGCATCGGCACAACAGATGACAGCGCCCTTGAAGTGAGGCGCTTCCCAAGTGTAGTCTTTACGGTGCGCCTTGAAATAGGCGGCCTGCCCTGCTTCGTCCTTGGAACCTTTCTCCCAGACATCGCGGTTGCTGATTTCAAAGAGCAGGATGCCGTCGTGATACTCCTGCATCAGGTGACCGAACTGGGGATATTTTTCTTCCAGGCGGCTGTCTTCATAGGCCAGCATACGCTGATCGACCAGGTCTGCCCAGGCCCCCCACAAGTCGTTCCAACCTTGGGGATGCGCTGACAACCAGGCCATAAAATCGCCGGTCCTCAGACGGAAACCGTTGCAAGCGGCCAGGACGGTCTGACTGGAAATGTCACCCGTCAGGGCATCTGCGGCCTGGGATTGGCTCGAGGCTTTTTCGATGAAAGCTTCCAAGGCCGGCTGGTTGACGCTGAAATGATATTCTTGCTGCAGTTTGCGGCTGAGGCTCTTCTTGGGTTCCTGGGCGCGCTCGTCACGACTGATGGCGGCTTTCAGCTCTTTTTCGATCTCCACTTCCGAAGGATGCGGCAAGACGGCATAGCGCTTGACGATGTGCCAACCGTAGGAAGTCTGGAAAGGCTGGGAATAACGGCCGTCTGTCAGGGCAAAGACATTTTTCTCGTAGTCGTAGGGCAGTGAACCGGCCCGCAGGGGTTCGTAGCGGCCGTCGCGTTCGCGGACATAGTTGTCGTCGTTGCGGGGACTGCCGGCGATCTCCTCAAAGGTCTTGCTGCCCGACAGCAATTCCCCGTAGATGGCCATGATCTCGTTTTGGGCGGCCCGGCGCTGCTCATCGGTGGCATCCTGGCCCAGCATCTTGAGGATATGCCCTGAGCTGTACTGTCCGGGCACGTCGAATCTGTCGTAGAGTTTGATCAGATGATAGCCGAAGCGGGTACGGAGGGGCTGGCTCACCTGGCCTTTGTCGAGGGCCATGGCCACCCGGGCAAAGGGAATGATGTAGCGCGATGCCACCGTGGTGCCCAGATAACCGCCGTTCTGGGCGGTGCTTTCATCCGACTCTTCGCGGGCGATGCGGGCGAAGTCGCCTCCCTTGGCCAGGATGCGTCGCCTCAGGTCCAGGGCTTTTTGGTAGGCCTTGAGCGTGTCTGCGGGTTGTGCATCCGAGGGAACGGAGACAAGGATATGCCCCAGATCGACATAGGTACGGGTCAATTGGTAGGCTTCGTCCATCAAGGCTTGCTCGGTCTGGGCGTCTGTCAGGTAAGGAGGCGTCAGCTGATTGCGATATCCTTTCAGCTCGTTGATGAACGAAGCCGTGGTGTCCATACCTGCGGCTTCGGCCTCGGCTACCTTCAGTTTGAAGACTACGAACATATCGACGTAATCGTCGAATGTGAGGTTGTCCTCGACGCTTCCGGCTGCGTTTTTCTTCCAGATATATTCAAATTCCCCCTGGCTGACGGGCTTCCCATTGATGGTCATGACAACCGGTTCCTGAGCCGACAGGGCGGCCGAGAAACATGCCAGAAGTATAAGACTCAGAATTTTTCTCATGATCAATCCATGCGTGAATAGTTGGGAGCCTCACGGGTGATGGCCACATCGTGTGGATGGCTTTCCGAGACACCGGCCGGGGTGATGCGGGTGAATTTGGCCTGGTGCAGGGCCTCGATGTTCTTGGCACCGCAGTAGCCCATGCCTGAACGCAGGCCGCCGATCATCTGATAGACCACTTCGTAGAGCGAACCCTTGAACGGGACGCGGGCCACGATGCCTTCGGGCACCAGTTTGCGGGAATCCTGCTCGTCGCTCTGGAAGTAACGGTCCTTGGAACCTTTTTCCATGGCTTCGATAGAACCCATGCCCCGGTATGATTTGAACTTACGGCCGTTGAAAATGATGGTTTCGCCCGGAGATTCTTCCACACCGGCCAGCAGGCTGCCGGCCATGATGCAGTTGCCACCGGCGGCCAGGGCCTTGACAATGTCGCCCGAATAGCGGATACCGCCGTCGGCGATGATGGGCACACCGGAGCCTTTCAGGGCTTCATAGACATTGTAGATGGCCGAGAGCTGGGGCACGCCGATACCGGCAATGATGCGGGTCGTGCAGATCGAGCCCGGTCCGATACCTACTTTGACACCGTCGGCGCCGGCCTTGACCAGCTCCTTGGCGGCCTCGCCCGTGGCAATGTTGCCTACGACGACTTCCAGGTCGGGATAGGTGCGCTTGACCATCTTGAGGGTTTCTATCACATTGCGTGAATGACCGTGGGCCGTATCGATGACCACGGCATCCACCTGGGCTTCCTTCAGGGCATGGATGCGGTCGATGGCATCCTTGGTGACACCCACGCCGGCGGCTACGCGCAGGCGGCCCTTGTCGTCTTTGCAGGCAGAGGGTTTATCTTTGGCTTTGGTGATGTCCTTGTAGGTGACCAAACCGACCAGATGGCCGTTGTTGTCGATGACCGGCAGTTTCTCGATCTTGTAGCGCTGCAGGATGTCGGCGGCAGCTTCCAGGTTGGTGGACTGCTGGGTGGTGATGAGGTTTTCCTTGGTCATCACTTCGTCGATGATGCGATCCATCTTCTTCTCGAAACGCAGGTCACGGTTGGTGACGATGCCGATGAGCTTGTTGTCGTTGTCGACAACGGGGATGCCGCCGATGCGGTATTCAGACATCAGGGCCAGCACCTGTCTCACGGTCGAGCCCGAACGGATGGTGATCGGATCGTAGATCATGCCGTTTTCGGCACGCTTGACAATCTGCACTTGTTTGGCCTGTTCGGCGATGCTCATGTTTTTGTGGATGACGCCGATACCGCCTTCCCGAGCGATGGCGATGGCCATCTTCGACTCGGTCACCGTATCCATGGCGGCCGAGACAATGGGAATCTTCAGACGGATATTTCTGGAAAACGAAGTGGTCAGATCCACATCACGGGGGATGACTTCCGAATAAGCGGGAATCAACAGGACATCGTCAAATGTCAGGCCATCATAGGCGATTCTATCTTCAATGAACGACATAGGTATAAGAGTTTAGTATTGTAATAACGATTGAAACACGCGATTAGTTTCCATATTCCGAAATAAATTTGATGCGCACCAGTCGGACTTCCTCTTCCGAGCAGTCGCCCACCACCTCCATGGCTTCGTCGATGCTGTCGCTCGACGACTCGCGGAAATAGTCGAGCAGGTCGGCGATGCGGTCTTCGTCGATGACTTCCTCCACGAAGTAGGAAATGTTGATCTTGGTGCCGGAATAGACGATGGCTTCGATTTCATCGAGCAATTCCCCAAAGCTCAATCCCTTGGACTGGGCCAGGTCTTCCAGGTCGACTTTGCGGTCGATGGCCTGGATGATGGAGACCTTCATCTTCGACTTGTTGGCCACGGTGCGGACACGCAGGTCCTCGGGCCGTTCGATCTCGTTTTCCTCGACATGGCGCTTGATGAGGGCCAGAAACTCTTTGCCGTAGCGTTTGGCTTTGCCTGAACCCACCCCGGGAATGTTCTGCAACTCTTCCATGGTGATGGGATAGGTGGTGGCCATGGCTTCGAGCGAAGGATCTTGGAAGATGACGTAGGGCGGCAGGTTCAGCTGCTTGGAAATCTGTTTGCGCAGGTTTTTCAGCATGGAGAACATGACCGGATCGACCGCACTGGTGATGCTGCCCTGGATCTGGATATCTTCGTCCAGGTCTTCGGGATCGCCCTGGACGGTAATCTTGAATTCTTCCGGTTTTTTGAGGAAGGCCTTGCCTTTTGCGGTGACTTTCAGGATACCGTAGTTTTCTATTTCCTTGTCGAGATAGCCGTCGATAAGGGCCTTGCGGATGACCGTGCCCAGCATCTTCTCGCCTTCTTCGGCGCAGGAGCCGAAGGTCTCCAGCTCGTCGTGCTGGTAGGAAACGATGTCGGCGGTGTTGTTGCCCACCAGGATATCGACGATGTGGTCGGTCTTGAATTTTTCCTTGACGGCGAGGATGGTGTCCAGGATGGTGGACAGCAGCTCTGAAGCGTCAATCTGTTTCTTGGGGTTGAGGCAGTTGTCGCAGTTGCCGCAGTTGTCTTCCTGATAGGCTTCTCCGAAGTAGTGGAGCAGCAGTTTGCGGCGGCAGTCGGCCGATTCGGCATAGGCGGCCGTCTCGAGCAGCAACTCCTTGCCGATTTCCTGTTCGGCCACCGGTTTGCCCTGCATGAACTTTTCGAGCTTCTGAAGGTCTTTGTTCGAGTAGAAGGCCAGGCAGATGCCTTCACCGTCGTCGCGTCCGGCGCGTCCTGTCTCCTGATAGTAGCCTTCCAGGCTTTTGGGAATGTCGTAGTGGATGACATAGCGCACATCCGATTTGTCGATGCCCATGCCGAAGGCAATGGTGGCCACGATGACATCGACCTGCTCCATGAGGAAGGCGTCCTGGTTCTGGCTGCGGGTGACGGGATCCATGCCGGCATGGTAGGGCAGGGCCTTGATGCCGTTCACGCAGAGCATCTCGGCCATTTTCTCCACTTTTTTGCGGCTCAGGCAGTAGATGATGCCCGACTTGCCTTCGTGGTTGCGGATAAACTTGATGATTTCCTTGTCGACATCGTTCGTCTTGGGGCGTACCTCATAGTAGAGGTTGGGCCGGTTGAACGATGATTTGAAGACCGTAGCGTCTATCATGCCAAGGTTTTTCTGGATGTCGTGCTGGACCTTGGGCGTGGCGGTGGCCGTCAGCGCGATGATGGGCATGCGGCCGATTTCGTTGATGAGCGGACGGATCTTGCGGTATTCCGGCCGGAAATCGTGTCCCCATTCCGAGATACAGTGGGCTTCGTCCACAGCAAAGAGCGAGATCTTTATGTTGCGCAGGAACTCGATGTTCTCGACTTTGGTGAGCGATTCGGGGGCCACATAGAGCAATTTGGTCTTGCCTTCGAGGATATCGGCACGGACCTGGTCGATGGCCGCTTTGTTCAGCGATGAATTGATGAAATGGGCCACGCCGTCTTCTTCACTGAAACTGCGCATGGCGTCCACCTGGTTCTTCATCAATGCGATCAGGGGGGAAATCACGATGGCCGTCCCTTCCATCAGCAGCGCAGGCAACTGGTAGCAGAGCGACTTCCCTCCCCCGGTGGGCATCAGGACAAAGGTGTCTTTTCCGCTCATAATGTTGCGGATAATGGCTTCCTGATTTCCCTTGAAGGTGTCGAATCCGAAACAGGATTTCAATTTTTCAACCAATTCGTTTGAATTAGACATAGTTGCGGTTTTTACAGAGGAAAAACAAATATAGGGAGAAAAACCAGAGATTCGCAAGCTTTTGGGCATAAAAAAAGGGGATTGATTGAAATCCCCTTTGTTTTAAACATTTTTTAAGCGTAGCTGGTTCGCTGTCTCTATCTTTGACTTCGCATAATCGAGGGTGATGCGAAGCGTTTTTCGCTTGCCCGATGGTATTTCGTACATCTTGTCCATCATGATGGTCTCGGTGATGGCACGCAGTCCCCGGGCCCCCAGTTTGAACTCGATGGCTTTGTCGATGATGTAGTCGAGGACGGCCTTGTCGAACGAGAGTTTCACGCCGTCCATCTCGAAAAGCTTGACGTATTGCTTGATGATGGCGTTCTTGGGCTGGGTCAGGATGGCTGCCAGGGCGTCGCGGTCGAGCGGCTCCAGGTAGGTGAGTATGGGCAGGCGGCCGATGATTTCAGGAATCAGGCCGAAAGCTTTCAAATCCTGGGGCGCGATGTACTGCAGCAGGTTGTCCCGGTCGATATGGGCGGTCTCCTTGCTGGCGCCGAAGCCCACGGTCATGGTGTTCATGCGGGCGGCTATCTTCTTTTCGATGCCGTCGAAGGCACCGCCGCAGATGAACAGGATGTTCTGGGTGTTGACGGCAATCATCTTCTGTTCGGGATGCTTGCGGCCCCCCTGCGGCGGGACGTTCACGATCGAGCCCTCCAGCAGTTTGAGCAAGCCTTGCTGCACCCCCTCGCCGCTCACGTCGCGCGTGATGGAAGGATTGTCTCCCTTGCGGGCGATTTTGTCGATTTCATCGATAAAAACGATGCCTTTTTCAGCCGCATCCACATCGTAGTCGGCCACCTGAAGCAGACGGGTCAGCAGGCTTTCCACGTCTTCGCCCACATAGCCGGCTTCGGTCAGCACGGTGGCGTCGACAATGGTGAACGGCACCTTGAGCATCTTGGCGATGGTCTTGGCCATCAGCGTCTTGCCCGTTCCGGTGGCACCCACCATGATGATGTTCGACTTCTCGATTTCGACCTCGTCTCCCTTATCGACCTGCAAGAGCCGTTTGTAGTGGTTATAGACCGATACGGACAGGAATTTCTTGGCTTCGTCCTGCCCGATGACGTAGAGGTCGAGAAATTCCTTGATCTCCTTGGGCGTGGGCAGGTGGTCGCGGTCCAACTGGTATTTGGGGTTCTTCTTCTGGTTTTCCTTCAGATATTCCCGGGCCATCTCCGCTGCCTGGGCGGCACACTCCGAGCAGATGTGTCCGCTCATTCCTGAAATGAGCAGATCCACTTCCTTGCGGCTGCGCCCGCAGAAACTGCAGCGATCTTCCTGTCCCTTGGCCATATTATCTGTTTTTCAGCATCACATCGTCGATCATGCCATACTCCTTGGCTTCGTACGACGACATCCAGTAGTCGCGGTCGGAGTCTTTCTCGATCTGCTCGAAAGGCTGTCCCGAGTGGTCGGCGATGATCTGGTAGAGCTCTTTCTTGAGTTTCTGGATTTCACGCACGGTGATTTCCATGTCGGAAGCCTGTCCCTGCATGCCGCCCATGGGCTGGTGGATCATGACGCGGGAGTGCTTCAAGGCATAGCGTTTGCCTTTCTCTCCGGCCACGAGCAGCACGGCGGCCATCGAAGCGGCCATGCCTGTGCAGATGGTCGAAACCTGGCTCGAGACGAACTGCATGGTGTCGTAAATGCCCAGGCCGGCATAGACGCTTCCACCGGGGGAATTCAGGTAGAGCGAGATGTCCTTGCCGGGATCGGCCGAGTCCAGGTAGAGCAACTGGGCTTGCACCACATTGGCCGTATAGTCGTCAATCTGGGTGCCCAGGAAGATGATGCGGTCCATCATCAGGCGTGAGAACACGTCCATCTGGGCCACGTTGAGCGGCCGCTCCTCGATGATGGTCGGGCTGATATAGTTGTCGGCTACCCGGGCGTAGTCGTCCAGGGCCTGGCCGTTCATGCCGAGATGGTTGACGGCAAATTTTCTGAAATCGTTGTTCATGGTCGTCGGGTTGGATTATTTCTCAAACAATTTGTTGAACTCTTCGGTCGAGATCTCTTTGACGTTCAACTTGACGGTGTTCTTCAAGAAATCGGCCACCTTGCGGCTCAGAGCCTGGTCTTCCAGGTTGCGCAGCTGTTCGGGCTTCTTGAGCATTTCACCGGCATACTGGGTGAGCAGGTCGTCGGGCACGTTGGCCATGCCGTACTGGGCAAACTGGGCCTTGGTGATCGACTTGGCCGTTTCCATGATGTCCTGCTGTTCCACTTTCAGGTCGTTCTTCTTGGCGATGTCTTCCTTCAGGAGGTGCCATTTCAGTTCTTCGATCATCTTGGGCATGTCGGCGTCGATGCTCTCGGCCGTCTTCTTCTCATCGGTGGCCAGCAGCCAACGCTTGAGGAAATCGACGGGGAAGGCCACGTCGCTGAGCTTGCCCACCAGTTTCTTCTCGGCATCGACCATGAAACGGTAGTCGCTTTCGGGAATGAACTGGGCGGCGATGTCTTCCTTGACTTTGGCACGGAATTCCTCTTCGCTCTTGACAGCGTCCTTACCGTAGATCTGGTCGAAAAGATCCTGGTTGACGTCGCTTTCGACGAAGCGGTTGATTTCCTTCACTTCGAAGGTGAAATCGGAGGTGACTTCCTTGGCCTTTTCCTTGGGCAGGCGCAGCAGGGAGGCCAGTTCGGCTTCGCTGCCGTCGTTGGCCTTGTAGGGGTTGTAGGTGACCGTATCGCCTACTTTGACGCCGATCATCTTGGCCTTTTCATCGTCATTTTTGAAGTAGGCCGGCAGGATGAGCGCGCCTTCTACATGGACGGCGTCTTCGGCCTCGGAGATTTCCTTCAGGTCGCCCTTGATCGAGTCGCCTTCCTGGGAGATTTCCACCTTTTCATAGCGTCCGCCGCGGGCAGCATACGACTTGACCTGGGCGTTGACCATCTCGTCGGTGACGGCGATATTGTAGTAGGGGATCGTGTCCTTCTTGTTGAGGGTATAGTTGAGCTCCGGAGCAAGGGCGATGTCGAAAACAAATTCCAGCTCGTCCTGGGTGTCCAGATCCTGGGTCTTCTGCTCGGCACTGGGCAGCGGTTCGCCCAGCAGGTTCAGATCGTTTTCCTTGATGTAGTTGAACAAGGTTTCGGAGAGCAATTTGTTGACCTCGTCGGCCGTTACCCCCTTGGCATACATCTTTTTGATGAGCCCCATGGGTACCATGCCCGGACGGAAACCGGGGATGTTGGCTTTCTGGCGGTAAGTTTTCAGTGTCTTTTCGACTTTTTCCTGATAGTCGGCACGGGTCAGATTAATCTTAATCTGCGCATTGACAGCGTCAATAACTACTTTTTCTACGTTCATTTGTCTGAGAATTTTTGAGCGGCAAAATTAGTCTTTATCTTTGAATTGGCCAAACTCTTTTTACACAAGCGTTCCAGCGGCTGCAAAACAGTGATTCAAAAACCATGCCGCTGCTCTTTGCTTGCCTTTTTCGAAACCCTGGCGTATCTTTGTCTGACTATCTCGACCGACAAATGACATGGAACGTAAAAGCTTTATATACCGGCTCTTCTGGTTGCTCGTCCTGTTGATGGCCGGCATTTTGGTCACGTATGTGCTCACCTTTGCCATTCTGACCGTCGCCCGCGGGGGTGATCTGACGGCCGCCCTGACAGATTTTGGCACACGGGTGGGC
Organism: Bacteroidales bacterium; assembly: GCA_017446025.1. Classification (GTDB taxonomy): domain Bacteria; phylum Bacteroidota; class Bacteroidia; order Bacteroidales; family UBA1402; genus UBA1757. The sequence goes on from JAFSRR010000087.1 coordinate 47,347, forward strand.
GATGTGTGGCTGATGCAAGCCATGCAGGCCCTTTTTGTATTCGTGCTGCCGCCGGTGCTGCTTTGCCGTATCGGCCCGGAAAACACCGCCTCGTGGCTGTCCTGGCGCCGGGCCAAGGGCCTGGACATGTTGGTGGCGGCTTTCAGTGTGGTGGCCGCCCTGCCGCTTATCAATGTTTTGGTGGCCTGGAACGAAAGCTGGCAGTTGCCGGCCTGCCTGTCGGGCGTCGAAGCCTGGATGCAGCAGCAGGAACAGGCGGCCGCCCAAGTGACGGAAAGGATGATGGGTGAAACTTCTCTAGTGGGTTTCCTGCTCAATTTCATCGTCATTGCCCTGTTGGCCGGTCTGGGCGAGGAAATGCTGTTCCGGGGTGCCTTGCAGCGCTTGTTTGCCGAGGCTTTTTCCTCGCGTCGCCGACGAGCCGGTCTGGGTGTTTCAAGCGGGTCGGTGGTCGGAGCCATCTGGCTCACGGCCTTCCTGTTCAGTGCCATTCACCTGCAGTTTTACGGCCTGGTGCCTCGTATGCTCCTGGGTGCCTGGCTGGGCTACCTGCTGTGGTGGACGGGATCGCTGTGGGTGCCGGTGCTGGCCCATGCCCTAAATAACGCTATTTCACTGTGTTTCAGCATGGCTGCCAACTGGGGCTGGCTGGCACAGGACGATATTGACAGCCTGGGACTGGGCAGCACATGGTGGCTGTGCGTGGCGTCGGTGTTGGTTCTGGCCGGCTGTGTCTGCTACTTCAGACATCCACGTCGACAATTCCGGAGATAACCGCATATAGCTGTATTTCAATCAGAGACAAAAATTGGAGTGGCTTTTTTCTGATTTTTGGCAGTTGACGAAATGTTTTTTTTGTTTTCGCGCATCGTTTTTCATCAGAATCTTTTTACCTTTGGCTTGACTTGAAGAGCAAAGGTGTCTTCCGGCTCACAGAGGAAATTAAAAAGCATTATGGTACAAGATCTAGTCAAAAAAATCCGGAGAGTTCCCGACTATCCCACCAAGGGAATCCTTTTCTACGATGTGACCACCCTGTTCAAGGATGCCGACGCCTTGCGTGAAATCCTTGACGCATTATATGAAATCTACAAGGACAAAGGCATTACCAAGGTCGTCGGGGTCGAATCCCGCGGTCTGGTGCTGGCTCCGGCCCTGGCCATCCGCCTGGGTGCCGGTTTCGTGCCGGCCCGCAAGCCGGGCAAGCTTCCCGCCAAGGTTTTGTCGGCCTCCTACCGGAAGGAATACGGGTTCGACAGTGTCGAGATCCATCAGGATGCCCTCACCCCCGACGATGTGGTGCTGGTCCACGACGACTTGCTGGCCACCGGCGGTACGGTCGGTGCCGTGGTGAACTTGGTACATCAGTTTGATGTGAAGAATGTCTATGCCAATTTCATCATCGAAATCGACGAACTCAACGGCCGCCGGCACATGCCTTCCAACATTTGGATAACCAGTTTGATTCACGTTTAAACCCTCTAATTTATACGTCTATGAGTCCTTTCCTGAACAAAGCCTTCGGATTTGATCCGAAGCAGAACAATGTCCGGACCGAGATTCTCGCCGGACTGACCACATTCCTGACGATGGCCTATATCCTGGCCGTCAATCCCGGTATTTTCAGTGCACTGGACGGCATGCCCGGCGGCGCCGTGTTCACCGCCACCGCTTTGGCTGCCATCGTTGGTACGCTTGTCATGGCCTTCTATGCCAAGAAGCCTTTCGCCCTGGCTCCGGGTATGGGTCTGAACGCCTTCTTTGTCTATACGGTATGTCTGGGCATGGGCCACACTTGGCAGTTCGCCCTCACGGCTGTATTCTTGGAAGGTATCATCTTCATCATTTTCACTGTCACCAACGTGCGTACATGGCTCATCAACGCCATCCCCGGTACGCTGAAGAAAGCCATCGGTGCCGGTATCGGCCTGTTCATCGCTTTCATCGGTATGCAGAACGCCGGTATCATCGTCAACAATGATGCCACCCTCGTTGGTCTGGGCCACATCACCCAGGGTCCTGCCCTGCTGGGTCTTATCGGTCTGTTCATCACGGCCGGTCTGGTCATGGCCAAGGTACGCGGCGGTATCCTTTGGGGTATCCTCATCACGGCTGTCATCGGCCTGTTCATCAAGGATCCTGCCACCGGTGCTGCCATTACCACGCTGCCCACACAGGTTGTTTCCCTGCCTCACAGCCTGGAACCCATCTTCTTCAAATTTGAATGGGGACAGATCATTAGCTGGGATATGCTGGCTGTCGTGTTCACCTTCCTGTTCATCGATATGTTCGATACGATGGGCACCATCATCGGTGTGCATCAGGGTGCCGGCCTGATCAAGAAGGGCGGTGACGAAATCGAAGGTGTTGAAAAGATGTTCCTGGCCGACTCTATCGCCACTGTCTGCGGTGCCTGCTTCGGTACTTCCACCACCACCACCTATGTTGAAAGTGCTTCGGGTGTCGGCGAAGGCGGACGTACTGGTCTGACGGCCTTCTCGATTGCCATCTTCTTTGCCCTGGCCTTGTTCCTGAGCCCGATCTTCCTGGCCATCCCCGGTGCCGCCACGGCTCCCGCCCTCATGATTGTCGGTGTGATGATGATGCCTTCCATCAAGAGCATCCACTGGGACGACTATTGCAAGGCTATCCCCGCATTTGTCACCATCATCATGATGCCGCTGGCCTACAGCATCTCCGACGGTATCCTGCTGGGTGTCATCTCCTATGTTCTCTGCCACGCTGTTGCCGGCAAGTTCAAAGAAATTTCCATCACGATGTGGATCCTGGCAGCTCTCTTTATCTGCAAGTACATCTTCATTTAAACAGAGCCGGATAATCATCTGATATAAATCGAAGGGGGTGGCTGGGATCTCTCGGTCACCCCCTTTTAAACACTCCCTGGCATGAAACAGACTCTGAAAGATTCGCTGATGGTCCTCTCGGGCGGTATGGATTCGACGACCATGCTCTATGATTTCCAAGAGCGCATTGCCTTGGCCGTCTCTTTCGACTACGGCAGCAAGCACAATGCCCGGGAAATCCCCTTTGCCCGCCTTCATTGCCAGCGCCTGGGCATCCCCCATCTGGTGATTCCCCTGGATTTCATGCAACGCTATTTCGCCTCTTCCCTGTTGCTGGGCGGTGAGGCGATTCCCGAAGGCAATTACGACGATGAGAACATGCGTTCGACCGTGGTGCCCTTCCGCAACGGCATCATGCTCTCTGTGGCCGCCGGCCTGGCCGAGACCCATGGCCTGTCGCGGGTGATGATTGCCAACCACGCGGGCGACCATGCCATCTATCCCGACTGCCGGCCGGAGTTTGTCAAAAGTATGAGCGAGGCTGTCTCCCATGGGACGTATGCCCACTTGACGGTCGAGGCTCCCTACACGCATCTGACCAAGACCGATATCGCCCGTCGGGGCAAGGCCCTGGGCATCGATTATGCTGAGACCTGGAGCTGCTATCAGGGAGGCGAGAAGCACTGCGGCCGCTGCGGCACCTGCCGGGAACGCCGCGAGGCATTGGCCGCCGCCGGCATCGAGGATACTACCTTGTATGAGTAGTTTTTTTCGATCGACTTGTTAAAAGATGCTTTTCCCCTTGTCGGTTTGTCGATGGCTGTTTATCTTTAGCCGAATTTTCTAAACATTACAGCGATGAAAACCAAGACGATGACTCTTTTGCTGGCCCTTTTGGCCGCGTTTGGCATGCAAGCCCAGCGACTGGCTTTTCCTGGCGCAGAGGGCTTCGGCAAATACACCACAGGCGGTCGTGGCGGCCGGGTGATGATTGTCACCACACTGGCCGACCGGGGACCGGGCAGCTTGCGCGAGGCGGTTGAGGCAGAAGGCCCCCGTATCGTGGTGTTTGAGGTGGATGGTGACATCCATTTGGAGACCCCCTTGCGTATCAACAACGACGACATCACCATTGCCGGACAGAGTGCCCCCGGTGACGGCATCTGCCTTTGCGACCGACCGCTGGTGGTCAATGCCAGCAATGTCATAGTGCGCTATCTGCGCTGCCGTTTGGGCGACAAATACGAGCACGATGCCGATGCTGTGAGCGGAGGCAACTATGGCCAGAAAAATGTGATACTCGACCATATCAGCGCTTCCTGGTCGATCGACGAATGCCTGTCGATCTACAAGACGGAAAACCTCACTGTGCAGTGGTGCCTGATTGCCTGCAGTCTGCGCAATTCCAAACACACCAAGGGCCAGCATGGCTTCGGCGGCATCTGGGGCGGCAAGAACGCCACCTTCCATCACAACCTGCTGGCGCATCACTCCAGCCGCAATCCGCGCTTCTCCTCGGTCGAAGGCACCGAAAATGTCGACTACCGGGCCAATGTGGTCTATAACTGGGGCTACAAGGCTGCCTACGGGGGCGGTCGCAACGGCCGGATCAACTTCTGCCAGAACTACTACAAGGCCGGCCCGGGCACGCGCAACCCTGCCCACATCCTGGATGTCTCGGACGACGGCACCAGCCGCTACTATGTGGCCGACAACTATATCGAAGGCCAGCCGGCTGCCACCGCCGACAACCGCCTGGCCGTAGGCGGCAGCAATCCTGAGGTGGCTGTTGTTTCGGAGCCTTTCCCCCGTATGCCCATCGTGGTCGAACAACCTGCCGCCCTGTTGAAAAATGTGCTGCAGCAGGTGGGTTGCAGCCGCCGTCGCGATAGTTTCGACAAGAGTGTGATCAAGCAGGTGCGTCAGGGCAAGGCTCCCTGGGGCGACCAGGGCTTTGTCGACAGCCCCGCCGACTGTGGAGGCTATCCCACGTTGCGTCATCGCACCGCCCGGCCCGACCTCAACCGCAACGGCATTCCCGATGCCCTCGAAAATCGCTACTCCGACATCGAGGACTACCTCAATTCGTTGGTGAAATAATCCATGGAAGTGGTCAATCTGTTGGTATTCAAGGAAAGGTCCCAGTGGCGGGCCTGGCTCGAGGAGAAAACGATTATTTCTCTTTCGGGTGGATCTTGCGATAGATTTTCAGGGAGTTGACCAGATTCCGGAACTCGCTTCTCGTGACGTGGGCTTCGCGGAGGTATTCGTCACGATCGATGGAAAACTTCACATAGCGGGAGAACAGCTGTTTGCCGGTGATAACCTTGAAGACCTCGGTGTCGTCTTTGGGC
>JAFSRR010000088.1 GCA_017446025.1 Bacteroidales bacterium
CAAGATGCGCGCCGGCCGTATGCTCTGGGCCAAGATCGTCAAGAGCTTCGGTGCCCAGAATCCCAAGTCGCTGGCCTTGCGTACCCACTCGCAGACCTCCGGTTGGTCGCTCACCGAGCAGGATCCTTTCAACAACGTGGGTCGTACCTGCATCGAGGCCATGGGCGCCGCCCTGGGCCACACCCAGAGCCTGCACACCAACGCCCTGGACGAAGCCATCGCCCTGCCCACCGACTTCTCGGCCCGTATTGCCCGTAACACCCAGATCTATATCCAGGAAGAGACCAAGGTCTGCAAGGAGATCGATCCCTGGGCTGGTTCCTACTATGTGGAGAAACTCACGCAACAAATCGCCGAGAGAGCCTGGTCGCACATCCAGGAAGTGGAGAAGCTGGGCGGTATGGCCGCTGCCATCGAGACCGGCATTCCCAAGATGCGTATCGAGGAAGCTGCCGCCCGTACCCAGGCCCGCATCGACTCGGGTTCGCAGAAGATCATCGGTGTGAACGAATACCGTCTTGAGCACGAAGATCCCATCGATATCCTCGAAATCGACAACACCGCCGTCCGCGAACAGCAGATTGCCCGCCTCAAGGAGCTCCGCGCCCACCGCGACGAAGCCGCCGTCAAGGAGGCCCTGGCGCGCATCACCAAATGCGTGCAGGAATTTGCCGATGGCAAGAAATCAGAAGACAACCTGCTCGATCTGGCCGTCAAGGCTGCCGGACTGCGCGCCTCCCTGGGCGAGATTTCCGATGCCTGCGAAGCCGTGGTAGGTCGTTATAAAGCAACCATCAGAACTATTTCAGGCGTGTACGCAGCAGAAACCAAAAACGACGACGACTTCAAGGAAGCTCAGCGTCTGACGGCAGAATTTGCCAAGAAAGAAGGCCGCCAGCCCCGTATCATGGTGGCCAAGATGGGTCAGGACGGACACGACCGCGGTGCCAAGGTGGTAGCCACCGGCTATGCCGACTGCGGTTTCGACGTCGATATGGGTCCCTTGTTCCAGACTCCGGAAGAGGCCGCCAAGCAGGCTGTCGAGAACGATGTCCACGTGCTGGGTGTCTCCTCGCTGGCTGCCGGTCACAAGACCCTCATCCCGCAGGTCATCGCCGAGCTCAAACGGCTGGGTCGTGAAGACATCATGGTCATCGCCGGCGGTGTCATCCCCGCCCAGGACTACGATTTCCTGTACAAGGCCGGTGTAGCCGCCATCTTCGGCCCGGGTTCCCCGGTCGCCAAGTCGGCCTGCACGATCATGCGCCTGCTCATGAACGAATAACCCTGTTTTCAAGACTTCAAGCGCTATGACTGAAAAACTGACGATGAGAGACAATGCCACCTTCAGGTGGATTGCCTTGCTGCTGCTGGCCCTGGCCATGTTCTGCTCCTATATCTTCATGGACATCCTGTCGCCCATCAAGGATTTGATGCAGACTGAGCGGGGTTGGGACTCTACCGCCTTCGGCACCATGCAGGGGGCCGAGACCTTCCTGAACGTCTTTGTGTTCTTCCTGATCTTTGCCGGTATCATCCTCGACAAGATGGGCGTGCGCTTCACAGCCGTCCTGTCGGGCGTGGTGATGCTCATAGGCGGACTCATCAAGTATTTCGCCATATCGGAGTCGTTCATAGGCAGTGGTCTGGAGACCTGGTTCACCAACCATCTGAACTACATCCCCGGCTTTGACGAGCTGGGCGTCTCCCCTTTCTACAGGGGCATGCCCGCCTCGGCCAAACTGGCCGCCATCGGCTTCATGATTTTCGGTTGCGGCACAGAGATGGCCGGCATCACCGTCTCGCGCGGTATCGTCAAATGGTTCAAGGGGCGTGAAACAGCCCTGGCCATGGGTTCGGAAATGGCCCTGGCCCGACTGGGCGTGGCTACCTGCATGATCTTCTCGCCCTTCTTTGCCCGTCTGGGCGGCAGCGTCAATGTGAGCCGCTCGGTGGCCTTCGGCGTCGTGTTGCTGTGCATCGCCCTGATCATGTTCGTGGTGTATTTCTTCATGGACCGCAAGTTAGATGCCCAGACCGGTGAGGCCGAAGAAACGGACGATCCCTTCAAGGTGTCGGACATCGGCAAGATACTCTCCAGCATGGGATTCTGGCTGGTCGCCCTGCTTTGCGTGCTGTATTACTCGGCCATCTTCCCCTTCCAGAAGTATGCCGTCAACATGCTGCAGTGCAACCTCACCTTGAACGAACCCGAGGCCGGGTCCTTCTGGGCCGGTGACACGGTGACCATCGTCCAATATTTCATCATGCTGGTGGTAGCCGTCGGCTCCTTCTCGAGCAACTTCGCCAAGAAGAAACCACTCAAGGTCGGTCTGATGGCGCTGGCCGTCGTGGCCCTGGCCGTCTATTGCGTCATGGGTTACAAACGGGGCACCGCCGAGACGATCTTCGCCGTGTTCCCGCTGCTGGCCGTGGCCATCACCCCCATCCTGGGCAACTATGTCGATCACAAGGGCAAAGCCGCCTCGATGCTGATGATCGGTTCGCTGCTACTCATCCTCTGTCACCTGACCTTCGCCTTTGTCCTGCCCGGGTTCAAAGGTAATGCCGTGGGTGGCGCCGTGGTGGCCTATCTCACCATCCTGGTGCTGGGAGCTTCCTTCTCCCTGGTGCCGGCCGCCCTTTGGCCCAGCGTGCCCAAGCTGGTCGATGAAAAGATCATCGGTTCGGCCTATGCCCTGATCTTCTGGATCCAGAACATCGGTCTGTGGCTGTTCCCGCTGCTCATCGGCAAGGTGCTCGACAAGACCAATCCCGATGTGACCAATCCGGTCGATTTCAACTACACCTGGCCGCTGGTCATGCTGGCTTGCCTGGGCATCGCCGCCCTGGTCATCGGCATCATCCTCAAAGCGGTCGACCGCAAGAAGCACCTCGGCCTGGAAGAGCCCAACATCCACTAAGGTCGCACGGGGTCACCCCCGCCCAACCGGATAAAAAGAAACAGACAAACTCCTTGGAGGGTTTGTCTGTTTTTTTATGAAGGACACCTTCTGTACTTACTGGGGGGTGTTGCGCTGATAAAGATAGCGCTTGATACTGCGCTTGGGTGTACGTTCGAAATCTTCGGGCATGAACTCGATGCGCTTGATGTTGGCATACGAGGGCAACTCCTTGTTGATCTGCGGCAGTGCGTCGGTGATGTATTTTTCGAGCGATTTGACATTCATGCCGTCCAACTGGGCCTGGGGATAGTCGGGATAGACCAGTGCCGTCAGCTGGCCGTTGTCGTCAATGACCAGCGAATCGACCACATAACTCAGGTTGTTGAGCACGCCTTCCAGCTCCTCGGGATAGATATTCTGGCCCGAAGGGCCCAGGATCATGCACTTGGAACGGCCTTTCAGATAGAGATAGCCTTCCTCGTCCATCACGCCCATGTCGCCTGTGCGGAACCAGCCATCGTCGGTAAACACCTCGCGCGTGGCCTCCTCGTTTTTGTAATAGCCCAGGAAAACATTGGCACCGCGCACCTGCACTTCGCCAGGTTCGTTGGCCGGGTCGGACGAATCGATGCGGATTTCCATGTTTCTGACACACTGTCCGCACGAGAACAGCCGCGCCTTGTTCCAATGGGCATAAGTAATGATGGGGGCGCATTCGGTCATGCCGTAGCCTACCGTATAGGGGAAGGCGATGCGATGGAAGAAGCGGTCGACCTCGGGGTTGAAGGCGGCGCCGCCGATGATGACTTCCTCAAACTTGCCGCCGAAGGTGGCGACCAGTTCCTTGCAGATTTTCTTGCCCAGCACCTGATCGACCAGGGGAAGGGCAAACAGCAGCTTGGTCTTGTCCAGCACGGGTTTGAGCTTGGATTTGTAGATCTTCTCAATGATAAGCGGCACCGAGATGATGAAATCGGGCTTGATGTCGGCAAAGGCCTGCATGATGATCTTCGGACTCGGCACCCGGGTCAGGAAGTGCACATGCATACCAATACCCATCTCAAAGAGGAACTCAAACATCAAGCCATACATGTGTGCCAGCGGCAACATGGACACCAGACGGCACTGTTCGTTCATCATGGACAGGGCATCGTAGTGGGCAAAATCGAAGTTGCTGCGCAGGGCCCGGTAGGGGATCATCACTCCCTTGGAGAAACCCGATGTGCCGGAAGTGTAGTTGATGATGGCTAGTTCATCTGGCTGATCTTGATAATAGTGGATATCATCTGAAGTGAAAGCGTTGGGATAACGCTGTCCGTACGACTCGTTCAGGTGCTCGCGTACCTGCCACAGTTCATCGGAAACAGCATACAGAAACTTGAGGGTATTGATCTGGACGGCCACCATCAGCGAGGGCATTTCCTCGGGATGCAAGCCTTCCCAGACAACCTCATCGACAAAGAGGACTTTGGCTTCGCAATGATTGACCAGGTGGTGGATGTTGCCGGGTTTGAATTCGTGCAGTATCGGCACGGGCACCGCCCCATAGGTGAGGGCGGCCAGAAAGCAGATGCCCCAGTTGGCCTGGTTGCGCGAACACAGGGCCACCTTGTCGCCCTTGACCAGTCCACACTGCTCGAAGGCAATGTGCAACTTGGCGATTCTGCGGGCCACGTCACGATAGCTCAGGGTGACACCCTGATAATTGGAGAGCGCCGGACGATCCCAGTGTTTACGAAAACTCTCTTCTAGTATTGCGTTGAATGAACTGTTTTCCATTTTAAAAAAATAAATTAGTCTTGAGTGGCCGCTTCCAGTTTGCGGCGAAGGATGAACATGATCAGACCGGCAATCACGCAGAGGGTGATCAAAATGGCCCAGTTGGCCATAAGCGGAATCTTGTTCCAAAGAGCCGAGGGAATACGGCTCAGATAGTTGCCGATGGCCGTGGCGGCAAACCATCCGCCCATCATCAATCCCTTGTACTGGGGAGGAGCCACCTTGCTGACAAAGCTGATGCCCATCGGGCTGAGCAACAACTCGGCCACGGTCAGGGTGAAATAGGTGCCGATCAGCCAGTTGGGGTTGAGCACGCTCTGGGCTGAATCGCCCAGGTCCTTGGGCGAGATCAGGCCGGTCGAAGCCACCGTGATGACGGCGAAGCCCACACCGGCCAGCAACATACCCAGTCCGATCTTGACAGGGGCCGAAGGCTCTTTGCCTCTCTTGCCCAACGCTCCGAACACGGCCACTGAAATAGGCGTCAGGGCCACTACGAAGAAGGGGTTGAACTGCTGGAAGTCGGAGGTGACGGCATTGAACGACGAGGGCATGTGCAGATAGAAGGCCACCGCGCCGCCCCAAAGGGCCAGCGTGGCGATACCGGCGATGGTACGGGCCTTGCGCGTGTCGCTCTGGAACATGGCGAACAGCGTGTAGATCGATACGGCGATCAATGCCAGCGACCAGATGTTGAACCACATGCGGTTCAGGCCGGTAATACCGTTGAGCTTGGTGTATTTGTCGGCAAAGAAAGTCAGGGCCGAACCGTTCTGGTGGAAGGCCATCCAGAAGAAGATTACGACGGCGAAGACCAACAGCAGGGCGACGATGCGGGCCCGAGTCTGTGCCGGTGTGAGTTCCTGTACCTGGACATCCTGCTTCTTGGCCTGCTTGGTGTTGACATCGGCGTGTCTGAACCACGGACGGCAGGCGAAGTAGATAATCAGCGACAGTACCAGCGAAGCACAGGCCACATAGAAGCAGAGTCTATAGCCGGCAGCCAGCGACTGCAGGTATTCACCCGAACGGGAGGCATATTCGACCACGGCATTGTCGATGGGTACGAAATGGAAGCCGGCTCCTTCGATATGCGGATTGTAGAGGGCTTTGGCCATGGCCGGGGCAAACATGGCACCGATGTTGATGGCCATGTAGAACAGGCTGAAGGCGGCATCGCGCTTGTCGGCATATTTCGGGTCGTCGTAGAGATTGCCCACCAACACTTGCAGGTTGCCCTTAAACAGGCCGGTACCCACGGCAATCATCGCCAGACCGCCGAAAAGGGTCCATTTATCGACCGCCTGCGTGGCCATCGGCACGGCCAGCGACAGATAGCCGGCAATCATGACGAAGGCACCGATGGTGACACATTTGCCATAACCGATACGGTCGGCAATCATACCACCGATCAGCGGCATGAAATAGACACCTGCCAGGAAAATGGCATACACTTGTCCGGCAGCATTCTCGTCCCAACCGAACTTGGATCGCATGTAGAGCGTGAAGATGGCGAGCATGGTATAGTAGCCGAAACGCTCACCGGTATTGGCCAATGCCAGTGCATAAAGGCCCTTGGGCTGTCCCTTGAACATAAAAACAGAGTTTAGAGGTTACTTAGTCGGATGACAAAGATACATAAAAAAACGCAGCATCCACACCAATATCGTCACCAGCACCCAGCGGGAGAGCAGGATCACATACCACACCCCGCCCAGGGCGGAGACCAGCAGAAGGTCTTCCAGATTGCTGTGCGAAATGCCGATGTGGGTGTTGAGCAGATTGATGTCCCTGACACTCAGGTTGCCTCGTTCGGCCTCGTCGAGCATGATGGCCGAGCCGTACGAAAGGCCCACCAGGTTGGCCACAATCCACAGAAAGGAGGTCTTCTCCCCCAGACCGAACAGCCTCAGCAGCGGCTTGAAAGCCATGGAAACCTTTTCCATCAGGTTGAACTCATACAGGATGCGCTGCAGGACATTCAACAGCCAGATCAGGCAGGTCATCCAGACGGTCAGTTTGAGAAGGCCCAGCAACCAAGCCTTGAACAAGGGCCAGAAGTCGCCCTGGATGGCGATGAGCGGGATCTCCGACAGGGCTGCCGTCTGTTCGCCCCAACTCTCGGGGCGACCGGGCAGGACCAGATTCAGGGCGATGCCCAGGGCCAACGAGCCCAGGGTACGCACCGTCACACAATACCACGACGGCGATCCGGTTTTGTGCTGGACGGCGGTCTCGACAGGGATGGCATGGGCCGCCAGGGTCATGGCGCCGAGAATCGTCATTTCCCTGGCTGTCAGCGAGATGGTCGATACCACCGCCACACAGGAATAGACATTGATGAAATAGCCGCTCACATAGGCCATGGCTGCGTCGCCCGGCAGTCCGAACAGATGGAAGACCGGACTCACCAGCGCCGAGATCCAAATGAGCATCCCGGTGTACTTGAGCAGGAACATGACCAGCGAGATGGTCGCCGTGATACGGAAGATCCACCAGATGGTCTTCAGCGCCCGCGGTGTGGCCTGCCGGACGCTGTTGCCCAATTTTTCCTTGAAACTACCAGGCACGGACAATGCCCATGAAATCCTCCACCTTGAGCGAGGCGCCACCGATCAGGCCGCCATCGACATCGGGATTGGCAAAGAGTTCCTTGGCATTCGAAGGCTTGCAGCTGCCGCCATAGAGGATGGAGCAGTCGTCGGCCACCTGACGGCCGTATTTGGCGGCAATCACACCGCGGATATAGGCATGGATTTCCTCGGCCTGCTCCGGTGTGGCGGTTTCGCCCGTACCGATGGCCCAGACAGGTTCGTAAGCCAGGATGATTTTCGAGAAATCTTCGGCCGAGAGGTCGAAGAGCGACGCCTCCACCTGGGCTTTGACCACGTCGAAATGCTTGCCGGCCTTGCGCTCTTCGAGCACTTCACCGATGCAGAAAATGGGGGTCAGTCCGTTGTCCAGGGCCAGACGCACCTTGGTCTTGAGCATTTCGGGCGTCTCACCGTAATAGGCACGGCGCTCGCTGTGGCCCAGGATGACATATTCGGCGCCGGTGGATTTGACCATGGCGGCCGAGACTTCACCTGTATAGGCGCCCGAAGCATGGTCGGCGCAGTTTTCAGCGGCGACACCGATTTTTTTCGTATCGATGGCGGCGCATATCGATGCCAGATGGATGAAAGGCGTTCCGATGATGACTTCACAATTCACTTTTTCTTTGGCCAGGACTTCGTCCAGACCTTTGGCCAGAGCCAGGCCTTCCTGCAGGGTCTTGTTCATTTTCCAGTTGCCTGCTACGATTTTCTTTCTCATTTCCGATTAATTAGTTGGTTTATTCTTTTTTCGTTTGATATAGTCGCTGATGAGGGAAGCACCCCTGAAAACATAAAGCACCACATAGAGCAGCAAGGCGCCCACGATGAGGTTGACGATGCGATGGCGGTCGCGCATGTCGCGCATTTTGCCGGCATTGCCCTCTGACAAAGGTTCGTCCATCTGGCGACTCAAGGAGGGGATGTCGCGCCAGGCCCATTTGTTATAGACCGTACCGTCCTTGAGCAGTACCAGCCCGGGGTTGGAACGGATCATCGTCTTGAGCGTGATTTCATCGACCGAGCAGAAGTCGAACAGCAAGTCGTACTCATACTTCCACTCATCGACCAGAGAGGCCGGCGAAGCCGTCAGGCCATAGATACGGTAGTCGTGGCGAAGGGCATAGTCCTGCACTTCCCGCATGGAGCGGGCGCCCCGGCGGTCGGCCTTGTCCAGGCGGGGGCAGACAAATAGGAAGCAGTAGTTCGCATCGGAGAGGATCTCCCCGGTGATGTCGCCCTGGTCGGGATGCAGTATCTCGAAATCGTGTATGGGCGGTACATATCCCCGACGGATCAGCTTCTCGCGCCGGTCCACGAAATGCCAGGTCGTGTCGCCGGCCGGATAGTCGGCCAGGGTGAACCGCTGCTGACGGCCGTCTTTCTCGTAAATATACTCGGTAACGACCGAATCCATCGGGGCCCCTTCGGGGACGACCATCTTGTCGATCAGGTGCGTGCCGGTCTTGTAAGGCCGGAAATCGAGCAAAGGCAGATGCCTGTACGACAGGTGGCAGATGAAGAGCGGAATGGCCAGCGCCAGGATCAGCGCCCAGACCGAGGTCCGGCGGCCGAACACCCGGTACAAAGGCGCACGGTAGAGCCACAGCAGGAGCGAGAGCAGGAGCAGCACCACATTCTTTTCGAAGGTCTGCCGGTTGCTCAGCACAATGGCGTCGCCGAAGCAGCCGCAGTCGCTCACCGGATTGCGCAGGGCGATATAGAGCGTGAGCAAGGTCATGGCCAGCATATAGACAGCCGTCACGGCCGAGACGATCCGCTGCCAGGAGCCCAGCAACAAGGTGAAGCCCAGCACCATCTCAAACGTGATGAGGGCCACGGCGAAAAACAGGGAGTATTCATAGAAGACATCCCAGCCGAAGGCTTGCAGGTAATCCTGGATCTTGTAAGTGGTTCCCAGGGGATCGACTGCCTTGACAAAGCCCGAAAAGACAAAAGTTGCTCCCAGCAATATCCGGGCAATCCACGCCATGGTTTTGTGGAACGACTTCATTTCAGGCGTCAGGAGTTTTTTCGTCGAAAGTCATGCGAATCAGCCCAAAAATGGCATAATTCATCATATCCAGATAGTTGGCGTCTATCCCCTCAGAAATCAGGGTGCTGCCATCGTGCGACTCGATTACCTTGACACGGTTCAACTTGGTCAGGATCATGTCGGTATAGGAAGAGATGCGCATACTGCGCCAGGCTTCGTCGTAGTCGTGGTTCTTGTCGAGCATCAGGCTGCGGGCCAAAGCGATCTTCTCGTCAAAGAGGGCCAGGGCCTGTGCGGCCGTCATGTCGATGGTGTCGGAATAGCCTTTGTCCAACTGTATGAGAGCGATGACACCGTAGTTGACGATGGCCATGAATTCGGGATAGATGCCTTCCCCGACCCGGGTCTCACCCTTCTCCTCGATGCTGCGGATACGCTTGGCCTTGATGAAGAGCTGGTCGGTGACGGACTCCGGACGGAAAACGCGCCAGGAAGGGCCGTAATCCTTCAGCTTGTCGGCAAATACCCGACGGCACTTGGCAACGATGGCATCAAACTGTTCGTTGGTATTGGGCATGGCTTGAAATTTTCTGCGAAGATACGAGTTTGTTTCTACATTTCAATCAAAAATCAGCACCAGATTGCTGCCGACCAGGTATTTGTCGGCCAGGTGCACAATCTTGTATTCCCGATGGCGGGAAGCATGTTTTTCCATGCTAAGGATCAGTTCCTTATAGTTGTCCAAACGGTCGGAGAAGACAATCTCGTCGGCCTGCTGCTGCGCCAGCACCGCCTCCAGAGAGGCAAAGCCGTCGGCATACAGGGTGGCCGTGCGACGGGCTCCCTGCCTGGCCAGTGCCAGATCGAGGGCCCGCTTCATGACCGGTCGGTCCTCTTCGGCGCCCACCAGCAGGCAAACCCGGGGACGCTGCCAGGAAAACAGCCGGCGCAGGGCGAACAGCACTTTCCAGTAGCTCTTGCGCAGGAAGATGGCGACGGCCGACAGGGCGGCACGCAGGAAGACGGCCACGTGGATCATGGCCAGGTAGAGTGCCAGGAAAGAACCGTGATAGTGTTTGCGGGCAAAGATGATCATGGCCCGGTAGAAGACCTTCACATAGTTGAGGCTGCCTTTCTTGGTGCTTTCGCCCTTGTAATGAAGGATGCGCGAAGCCGGGAAATAGAAATTGCGGTAGCCGCCCGCCTCGAGCCGGTAGGACAGGTCGATATCCTCGCCATACATGAAAAAAGTCTCGTCAAGCAACCCTACCTTGTCGAGGGCTTCACGGCGCATCATCATGAAGGCACCGGCCAGGATGTCCACCTCGTTGGTTTCGTTTTCATCGAGAAAACCCAGGTGATAACGGCCAAAGAGCCTCGATTTGGGGAACAGGGCCGACAGCCCGAAGACCTTGCAGAACGACACCATCGGGGTGGGCAGGCCACGCTTGGACTCGCGCAGGAAACAGCCGCGCCCGTCGGTCATCTTCACTCCCAGACCGCCGCAGCCGGGATGGG
>JAFSRR010000089.1 GCA_017446025.1 Bacteroidales bacterium
CACGCCCTAAGGCGTGCTTTTTTGGTGCTCCAGCGGGGACTCGAACCCCGGTAAGCCTGTCGCTGTGTGCCCGGCTTCGCCGCTCTTTGCGCTTCACTCAAAAAACTACGCGTTTTTGTGTCTTTTGGTCCGGGTTCCTCCTTACAACGAAAAAGAGACAGGCCGCACACGACGGTCTGTCTCTTTTTGGGAAATAACTCTGATTTTGATACAAATGCACCCCAGGGGTAATATGGGGTGCATTTCTGTTGGGTGGGGTGCATTGTGCAGTGCTAGTGCACCTCACTCTGGAAAGAATGAGGCACTCAAATTATGTTTTATCTGGAATACTTAGTTATCCGTGGAAGACCTGTCCCTCAAGAGGGTACTTCGGGCATCCTTTTTTCTTAGCCCACCAACTGGTAATGAAGGGAACGAGCAGGCTGGAGATGACCACCGAGGCCGCGACCTGTACGGTGGCAACGCTTGCGATGTCCGCAAGCGAAGGATCGGCGAGCGCAACTGCGGCAGGAACAGCAACCGCGTTTCCGGCGGTAGTAGCCACCGCCCAGCCGGCGTAGCCGGGACGGCGGGAGATCATCCGATCACACAGCACAATAAAAGCACCGCCCACAAAGACCGTAATCAGACCGAGGAGCACGCCAGAGACGCCGCCCTTGACCACGTTCACCAGATTGATGCCCGTGCCGAGAGCGAAGCCGATCAGGGGGATGATGCCGTTGCCCATGGGGGCAAAGAGATCTCGCATACCCTTATCCAGATTGCCCACCAGCATACCCAGCGCGACTGGGATAATGGCCGCAACGAGAGTCATAAAGGGGATGTTGGCAAGGCCGGAAACCCCGAGGGCAAGCAGGGTGAAGAAAGGCCCGTCATTCAGAGCCAGCAGTGGGAAGCAGCCCGCATCCGCCTCGTCTCCGTAGTTGTTGACCAGAGTCAGGTAAATAGAACCGTTGGAATTGGTTACAGCGGATACGATGGCGAGCGCGGAAAGGCCGAGAAAACCATTCGTACCGAAGAGCTTACCCACAACAATACCCAGAACCGCACCGATCAGGAATTTCGACAGCAGCAGCACGCCGCCGCGCTTGAGGACCTTCGGCATATCCTTGACCTGCAGGGTGGTGCCCATACAGAAGAGAAGGGCGCCGAGCAGGGTGTTCGTACCAGCAGAGGAGAAGATCGCGGTGGTCAGGCCGCCGATCTGAAGCGCCTGAGGAAAAAGCGTCGCGATGATGCTGCCCAGCAGGAGGGGGATGACCATCATGCCCGCGGGAATTTTGTTCAGAAATTTCAGAATCATAGGTAGCGTCTCCTTTGTATCTTTTTTATCGGACGGCCTTCTTTACCACGTCCGCGATGTGTTCGGGCGAGAGATTGTACTTGTCCAGGAGTTGATCGTGGGGGCCGGACTCAGTGTAGATATCGTCGATACCGATGCGGGTGACCTCGCAGGGCTTCTCAGCCTCGCAGACGACCTCACACACAGCGCTGCCCAGACCGCCCATGACGTTGTGCTCTTCCACGGTGACGATGCACTTGCAGTCTTTTACAGCAGAGAGGATGGCCTCCTCGTCGATGGGTTTGACACAGGGCATCTCAATGATGCGGGCACGGATACCGGCTTCTTCCCAGAGCGCCTTGGCGCGCAGGACACGGGCCACCGCGCAGCCGTTGCAGATGATCGCCACGTCAGTCCCGGCATCGTCCAGCAGATTGGCTTTGCCGATCTGGAAGGTGTAGTTCTCGTCAAAAACTTTCTCCACAGGGCCGCGGCCGATGCGCAGATAGGCGGGGCCGGTATACTTGAGAATCTCACGGCTGATCACCGTGCAGGATGCGGCGTCGGCCGGAACGGCAATGACCATATTGGCCATGCTGCGCATGACGCCGATATCCTCCAGACCCTGATGGGTCACACCCTCGATGTTGCCGGAGAGACCAGCGAGGCCGCTGATGACCTTGACGTCCAGATTCGGGTAGCAGACAAAGGTGCGGATCTGTTCGGAGATGCGCATGGAGGCGAAGGGAGCATAGGTAGCGACCACAGCCCGGCCGCCGGAAGCAGCGATGCCTGCACCGATCATGGCCATGTTCTGCTCGGCGATGCCGTTATTGATCACACGGTCGGGATACTCGGCCATCATGGGCTTGAAGCCCATGGACTTGGTGGTATCCGCACCGATGGCGAACAGATTGGGATACTCTCTGGCGGCTTCGACAAGTGCGATGCCGAAAGCGTCGCGGGTCGAAATCTTATCGTAAGTTACAGACATTTTCTTTCCTCCTCCAGTTCCTTGACGGCCTGCTTGTACTGTGCCTCGGTGGGCACCTTCTGATGCCATGCGTTGTCGAATTCCATGAAGCTGACGCCCTTGCCCTTGACAGTGTCGGCCATGATGCAGGTGGGGGCACCGCGGTAATCACGGGCGCGCTCAAGCGCGGAGACGATCTC
>JAFSRR010000090.1 GCA_017446025.1 Bacteroidales bacterium
ATCCGGAAGCATGCCCACCCCCGGGCTTGGGATAGAGCAGAATCGTTTAGCCCCGCGAAGGCAAAGTTTTAGGCTATAGGGCTATCCGGAAGCATGTCCACCCCCGGACTTGGGTAGGGGGAGGGGCCACAGCGGTAAACCGCTGGGAGGGGCCGGAGTTCGGAATCGTTTAGCCCGGCGAAGGCAAAGTTTTAGGCCATAGGGCTATCCGGAAGCGTGTCCACCCCCGGACCTGTGTAGGGGGAGGGGCCACAGCGGTAAACCGCTGGGAGGGGCCGAATGGCAATTGTTTAGCCCGGCGAAGGCAAAGTTTTAGGCTATAGGGCTATCCGGAAGCGTGTCCACCCCCGGACTCGTATAGGGGGAGGGGCCCGCCGCGAAGCGGTGGGAGGGGCCGAAGCTCGCGCAGCGAGCTGAGTCTTCCGGGAATCCTATAGCCTAAAACCGCCGAGCGGGGCTAAACGATTAAACCCTATAACTTAAACTGATTGACAGCCTCGACGACCTGGGCGGCGGTGTCGAGCGACATGGCAGGGCTAAGGGGTAGGGAGAGTTCCTGGCGGTGGAGTAGCTCGGTGATGGGCAGGGAAGCGTGTTGGGCCCATTCGGTTTGACGGTAGCAGGCTTGCTGGTGGGGCGGGATAGGATAGTGGATGAGGGTTTCGATGCCCTTGTCGGTCAGGTATTGCTGCAAGCGGTCGCGCTCCTGGCAGAGGATGGGGAAGAGATGCCAGACATTCTGCTCGTCGGGCAGGCGCTGGGGCAGCCGGATGGCGGGATTGTCCAGGTGGTCGCAGTAGTAGCGGGCAATGACGCGGCGCCGCTCGTTGTCGGCATCGAGGTAGCGAAGCTTGACACGCAACACGGCTGCCTGGATCTCGTCGAGCCGGCTGTTGCGCCCGCAATATTGGAAAACGTATTTCTTTGGCGAGCCGTAGTTGGCCAGGGTGCGTACGGTCTCGGCCAGGGCTGCGTCGTCGGTGGTGACAGCCCCGCCGTCGCCCAGGGCGCCCAGGTTCTTGCCCGGGTAGAAGCTGTGGCCCGCTGCATCGCCCAGCGAGCCCGTGCGACGGCCTTCGAAACGGCAGCCATGCGCCTGGGCATTGTCTTCGACGAGCTTGAGCCCGTAGCGGCGGCAAAGAGTGGCGATGGCGGGGGTGAAGGCACAGCGCCCGTAAAGATGGACCAGGCAAAGGGCCCGGGTACGGGGCGTGATAGCCGCCTCGATCAGTTGCTCGTCGATCTCGAGCGTGTCGGGATGAGGCTCGACGGGAACGGGGATCAGGCCGTTCTCGGTAATGGCCAGGAAGGTGGCGATATAGGTATTGGCCGGCACCAGCACCTCGTCGCCCGGCTGCATGACACCCATTTCGATATAGGCCCGAAAGATCCAGATGAGGGCATCCAGCCCGTTGGCACAACCCACCGTATGGCGGCAGCCCAGATAGGCCGCCCACTCGGCTTCGAACTGCCGGTTTTGCGGGCCTAGCAGATAGCGGCCGCTGGCAACGGTCTGCTGGACGGCGGCTTGGATTTCAGCCTCGTGCCGGGCGGTGACATCTTGCAAGGAAAGGAAGGGAATCTTCATGGGGCATTCAGTTTTCATCGATCGGGCCGCTGTAGCCGCAAAAGTCGCGCAGGAACTGCCGCTCGGCCTGGCGGATGTGGTCGATGGTGAGTATTTCTTTTGGTGCGGCGAGCATCTCGTAGCCCTGGACATCGCAGCTGTTGTCGTCGCGGATCAGGCCGTAGGTCTGGCCCTTTTGCAGGCCCTTGCGCCGGCAGGCCAGCACCCGGATGCGGGGATCCAGGTAGTCGGCCAGGCAGACGGGGCGTTGGCCCGTGCAGCCCGGCGGGATGTTGTATTTGTACCACATCGCTGAATCGGGACCGCCCAGGTGGTCGCGGTCGGCGACGGGCTGGCCCTGGAGCATCTTGAGGTAGTCGTCCAGGTAGTTGCTGTCGGCAGCGGCAGGTAGCAGGTGACTGGAAATATAGCCGCTGGTACGGGCCCCGATCTCGACGGGCGAGACCGTGCCGTCGTCGCGGCGGATCACTTCCAAATGGCCGTAGGCGTTTTGTAGGCCGATGCTTTGGTAGCAGCGGCGCCCGAAATCGGCCAGTGCGCGATAGACCTCGTCGCTGTAGGCCGTGGAGTTCCAGTGCAGTTTGACAGCGACCCGGCTGCCGGTGGTGTTCAGACTGTGGTATTTTACGGAGATGCCATAGACCGAAACATGGCCCTGGTCGTCGCCCAGCATGTCGATGGTGAACTCGCGGCCGCTGATGTACTCTTCGACAAGGCAGCGCTGGTCAAAAGAAGTCTCGCGGGCCAGTTGGAGGGCTTGTTGCAGACGGTCGGAGCTGGCGCTTTGCGGCACGACGGTGATGCCCCGGCTGCTGGCCGCGATATTGGGCTTGACAATAAGGTCGTGCGTGTGGTGCAGCGCTTCCAGCTGGCTTTCGGAGAGGCGGTCGGCCATGTAGGAAAAGCGTCCCAGCAGGCCGTCGCGCTGCCAGTGGAAGGTCATCTGCTCTTTGGTCAGCACCCGGTTGAAGGGCTCGGGCAGCAGGGCCAGGCCCCGCCAGGCATGGATGGCGTTGACCGTGGGCACAGCCAGGTCGATGCAGGTATAGGCCCCGGCCACGGGGCGGTTTAGGGCCTTGAGCGCAGCAATCACCTTCGTCGCGTCCTTCACGTCAATCTGTAGGTGACAATCGCCCGTGACGGCCGGGTGGTCGTTCCAATCGACCACGACAACGTTGTAACCCCTTAGCCGGAGTTGCTCGTACATGCCTCGCAGGAGCATGTTGCCGCCCAGCAGGACGAAAACCTCATTCATAGAAAATGCCGTATATCTGCTTTTGAGGCAAATATACGGCAATTTTCCGATTCCTGTATCAGAAGAAGACTATTCGATTTCTTTGGATAAGGCCGGCATCCGTTTGCGCGGGGCAAGGGGCTGGGCCTTTTCCAGCGGCAGCAAGGTCGCTGGAGCTAGTTCGAGTAGCTCTTTGACTTCCGTTTGTGGCTTTCCAGGGGCAGCCGGAGCCTTGGCAGCCTGTGCCTTGATGAGGCGCGGGGCACCCATCACGGAGTCGCCGGGATGGGCCGTATAGCCCGTGGAGTCGGACTGTGCCAGGGGCTGCCAGTCGGTGATGGTGAGGGTTTCGTAGTTGACACCGAAGGAACCGGCAGCCACATAGTAATTCAGCAGCAGATGGAACACGGGCAGGCCGGTGCTCATATCTGTGGTGAGATAGCTGTAGAGGGAATCCTTTTGATTGCCACAGACGAAGATCTCTCCATAGGTTTTGTGATAGTATCCCGTACTCTGGTGGGGAATCACTACCTGCTGTCCTTCCGGCAGGGAGGAATCGTATTGGAAGACGAGGTCGCCTCTGCCGGCAAACCAATCCCTGACACGATAGTATTTGTCTTGCCGGGCCACGGTCAGGCTGCTGTCGGTGCCTCTTAGAACGATGGTGTAGGTGTAGTCGCCCTTGCCCTGGTCGTTCCAGGGTTCTCCCTCTCCGACATCGGTGGTGAAATAACGGAAGGAATAATAGACCATCTCGCCAGCCTCATCGTAGGTGAACAGTACGCCGGTATAGTCTCCGGTCGGCTTGCCCTCCATGTTGTATGCATAATGGCCGCTCTGGGTGAGATAAACCTGGCCGGGCAACTCCTCGTGGTTGAACCGGTTGATGATTTCATAGTCGGACAGATACCCGTCAAACACGGTGAGCAGGCCATAGCTGCAGTCTGTTCCCAACTTGACCTCGAAGCCCATTTCTTTGCGCAGCTGCTCTATGCTCTCCCATTGGTTGGACATCGTCAGGAGGCTGTAGTAGTCGGGATAGCCCATCCAGTGGCCGCAGAGTTCGTTGGTGTAGTTGGCCCAGCCGCCGTAACCGAGGATCCAGTACTTCGTGTTGAAGAAGAAACTGTGATTGGACTCGTCGTAGTAGGAGCGTCCCCGGTTGGGATAGGCCTCGTAGAACTCGTCGGCATTGGTGATGCCGGTGCCTTCGAGATAGCCCAGGGCCTCATAGAGCGAGTAGTAGTCGTAAACGTAGATGGCCATGGAATCGGGCACGGGGTTGTTGTCGCCCTGACCTTGGTTCTGGCCGAAATACTGGGCGGGGATGTCGATGGCATTGTCGCTCAGACGCCAGGTGAACTCGAAGTTGATGTCGGTGCCCCAGGGTCCGTAGCCGACGGTGGCCTGGGAACTGTCGACAGGCAGCATACTGTTGTCGGTGCGGCAGTAGCGGACGCCGTTCTGTTCGTAGTACATGATGTTGGTGCTGTGCGTCTCGTCCCACCAGTCGCTGTAGAATCTGATCACGGCCGGGGTGCCGTCTTCGTTGAGCAGATATTCCCACTGCTTTTCCAGGCTGTAGGTCTCGACCACCGAGCGGGGCTCGCTGCCGGCGACATCATTGGAGATGCTCAGGTAAAGGGTGAGCAGGTCGTCGGTCATGGTGCCGCGGCCCTGGGCATAGTACACGCTTGCAGGCGTGACGTTGCCGTTCTTGTCGGCGATGCTGTAGATGACCTGGCGATCGACGGTGACCTGTCCTTCGGCATTGCTGGTGAACATCAGGTTGTAGCCTTCCATGTAGGGGTTGACCAGGCGCCAGACGTTTTCATCGTTGCGGGCATGCTGCAGGATCACTTTCTCCGGATCCTGGATCTGCGACTGGTAGATCTGGAAGGCATGGTCGAGCCAGGCATAGGGCAGTTCGTTGTAGTAGCCGCTGTTGGGGATGAAAGTGATGGCGGGCAGGTCGGTGACACCGTTTTGGAAGATCAGGTTGTCCTTGGCGGTGTAGAAGCTGCCGAGTTGGACATAATCGAAGGTGAACCGGCCGGGATTCTCCGGGAAGTGGTATTCGAAGATGTCTTCCTGGACGTATTCGTAATAGGCGCCCTGGGGCATGATGCTGATGAACGAGGTATAGGGGTTGTTGTAGTAGTTGAACTCTGTCGGATCCCAGGGCTGGGTGTCAAGCCGCAGGTAAGGATTGCTGCGCACGGAGCCGCCGTCGGCCACATTGACCCTGACAATGGGGATGTACGACTGTCCGGCGTAGTAGTTCATATCGACAACTGAGTTGACCACCTCGACACTGACTTGCGGGGCCTTGGAATAGCCTACGCCGTAGCTTGAAGTCCGGGCCTTGGAATCGAAGGGACGTACCCTGAAACCAACCTCGTTGGAAGTGATGAAATAAGAGGAGCACTCGTCGGGGTAGGCCACGTAGCGCAGGAAGATTTTTTCCTCCTGATCGACGGGCTTGCCGTTGCGTGTATGGATCTGGGCCAGGAAATCGTTGACTGTCGTGGCGGTCAGTGAACTGGTGCTGCCCAGGCCGTAGGTCATGCGGGGATCGAAGGTGGAATCGACGGAGAGCTCCAGGTTGTAGTTGAGGTAGTAGCCCTGGGGATTCTCGGGAGCTTCGCGACTCAACGTGATCTGATAGACCGAGTCGAGCGGCAGCACGTCGATGTATCCGGTAAAAGCCGGCTCGTAGAGCGTGAAGCTCTGGGGCAGATACTTGAACAAGGTGTCGACGGGAAAATCGACCGA
>JAFSRR010000091.1 GCA_017446025.1 Bacteroidales bacterium
CCTTCGAAGTAGTTGTTGGTGATAACAATATTCGAGGAGGCAACACCTTCGGGATTGTAGAGAGCTACCTGGCAAATGGGTTTGTTGACATCGCTCCAACGCTTGAAGAACAGGTTGTTGGCAATCTGGATATCGACCGTGCATCCCATCGGAGCCTTGTTGAACTCCAAGAAGTTACGGTTCTGATCCTTGGCGTTGCCGCCCAACTTGTAGAACAGGTTGTTGGAGATGTTGATCACGATGGCCGAGTCGCCCTTCGAACCGCTACGGGCAATGTTGAACAACTGGCTGCCGTGGAAGTTGGAAACGATGTTCTCGACGAAGGTGAAGCGGTCGAGCGTGTAGTCGGCACCGTTGGCGAACTGGAAGAAGTGGGCGGCACCCACGTTACCGTCGGCCATCGTACCACCGTGGTTCTCGAAGACATTGTAGTCGAAACGGACTTCGCCAATATAGAGGTTGGCGCAGTTGTTGGTACGCATCAGGCGCTGGTTCTGCAGGTTCTCGAAGGTACACTGAGTCACATGGAAGACACCGATGTTAGCGGCAGAAGTGAAGTAGAACGGGCCGGCATTCTCGTTGCTGAAGTCTGCGAAATCAGCCTGGTCTGCAAAGTGCATACCAATGATGCGCAGACCATCCAACTTGGCCGAGTTGTTCGGGCTCAGACGACCGAAGAAGACAGGATGCTGGCCTTCGGCAACACGGAAGGTGAGGTCACCGCCCGTGGTCGGGAAAGCAAATCCACCAGTGCCCAGGTGATAGACACCGTACTGCTGGTCGCCACTGATATAAACCAGCGTATCCGATTCACTCGAAGGTACTTTGTCGTAGAATTCGATGACGTCGCCGCCGATGGCGATCTTCATGGCATCGGTGAATTCCTGGACATTATGAACCTTGATAGTCATCGGTTCGGTACGGTCGGAATAAGAAGCGGCAGCACCGATGTAAGTGCGACTGGTACCGGCGGTGAAGAGAGGTGACATCTTGGAGATGGTCGTAGCATCCTCGCTTTCGAAGATGGAGGTCAAACCCAATCCTGCCATCGTGACATCGGCAAAGCTTGAATCTACAGCCTGGGCAGTGTACTTCGGTGTAAAGGCGCTATTGTAATACAGGTTGCCTTCTGACTTGAAGCGGATAACCGAGTCGGAAGCCATCGTGAATCCATTGTCCTTCAGAGCATTGTAGAACAGGTTATTGCTCACGACGACACGTACGGAGTCGTAGGTGGGAACGACCTTCATATTGACCATGTTGGATATCTGGCTGGCAGCCAGGACGGTGTTGTGCGACAGGTCGATGGAAGGCGTGCCGTCACCGTAGATCGGGCTGGCAATCTGGATGAAATCAGGGCCGTTGAGACCATTGATGATGTTTTCACTCAGCGTGATGCTGGACACTGACATGGGCTTTTCACCAAAGGAGATGAAACCAGCTGCTACATTGTTCAACCGGGAGTTCTTGACAGAGACGGCCGAAATCGTGGCGCTGTCGGCATCGGCGGCAACCAGAGCTGCCGGAGCGATGATTGTACAGTTGTCAACATAGATGGATGCCTTGCTTCGGTCTGTATTGACCTGGAAGAAGGGCTTGCTGGCACTGCCTTGAAGCGTCATGTCCTTGAAGGTGATCGAATTGATATTGATTGTGTCGGAAGAAGACATGTTGCCGATAATCTTCACATTGCCGCTCTGATAGGGCTGCAGTACGAAAGTGCCACTGCCATATTTGACTCCGTCTACATCATATTCACCCTCCTTGAGCAGGATGGTGGACTGACTCAGGGCCAACGGAGAAAAGTCATATACCAAAGCATCTTTGAGTTCGGCGACATTCTCAACAATGGCATTGCCGCTATTGTCGATTTCGAAGGTCGGTGCAGCAAAGGCTCCTTTGGTGGTCAGATATTTCATAGTCTGGGCGATCAGCTTGTTGGCTGTGCTGTTGACAAATTCGGCCTGAGCGGGCTTGATACCCAAAAATACCACTTTATACTTGGGTGCCGTGAAATCCTCGAAGAAGCAGGCCTTGCCTTCGGCACCGCCCAGCACATAGCCGGAAGCACTTTCAGGCGCTGAAATGGCCTGCAGTACGGAATCCTCGGCACCAGACAGCAACTTGGGCAGGGCAAAGCCGTCTTCGGCATCTTCCAGAGTGATGTCCTTGAAAATCGGATGCAGACGCATGCCGTTGTCGGCTGTCAAGGTGTAAGTGCTGATGTTGGCAACAGAGGCAGCCGTGTTCCACTTGGTGTAAGCGCCCGCATTGAGCGACAGAATAGGCTTCTGGCCTACTAGGCTGCCCAGGGTCGTGACAATCGTAGCATCGGCAGCAACGAACGGGCTCATGACTACTACACTATAGTCCTTTAAAGCTTCAGCGATGTTGTCGGCCGTCCAGGCAGACCATACATCGGCCGTGATGGCATCCACATCGATGTCCTTGTTGTCGCGCATGCTACGATAGATATAATCGATGGAATCGGCAGTGGTCGAACGGTCAAGCAGGTGGATACGGTCGGCGGCAGAAGTGATATAGGCCACTTTCTGAGCTCCATCATTGAGCGAAACGTAGTCGTCGTAACCGTCGATGCGCAGACCGGAAATGATCAGCTCGGCATTTTCTGCATAGTCACCACCATCCTGCATGATACGGATGGCAACTTCCTTGACATTGGCCAGGTCATTGGGGATAGCCAGTTCGGCCTGTGCCACAGTCGTGTTGGGATCGGCCGGCTTGGCCACCTTGCCCAAAACAGTCCAGTCGCTGTTACTCAGATTTCTGGCGACAACGACAACGGAGTCGGCACCGTTTTTGAGGATGGTGAAATTAAACTTCACAGTCATGTCCTGATAGCCGGTAGCGCAATAGTCCACCTGGAAGTGGGCCCCGGGATGCTGGGCCGACTTGGTGAAGTCGGTCGTGTCGGAGGTGACAGGCAGACCGGTCAGTCGGGCGCCGAAAACATGCAGGTCTTCGTCGTAGCCCACATTGTAGCTCTTGGAGGCGGTCAGCATGGAGCGGATCACACCCTCGTCGGAGGCATAGTTTTCGTAGGTCTTGCTGCCCCAGCCGGAAGTAGTACTGATAGCATCGTTGAGATCGACCGTACCGGTCTCCTTGGGACGGTACTGGAACGTCCAGCCCGACATGGTGCCGGTGAAGGGAGGGATCTCACCCTTTTCGATCTTGCCGTAGATTTTGATGCGCCAGACGGAAGTACCCGTCCAGGTGCCCCAGCGTTCGCCCTTGGGATACTCGCCGGGCAGACCGTCTTTGACTTCCGGGTTGCCCTCATAAACTGTGAAGGAGGGGCCGTTGGAGTTGGAAGTGAATTCCGGCGTACCGATCCGGCCGAACCAGTCCTTGTTCGGACCCAGGACGACATAATCGACAGAGTCCAAACCTTCTGCAGCAGCAGCCGAGGGAGCAAAGCCCAGGCGGACCACCTGCATGTTGTTATTGCCGGCGATGTAGTGCATGGCATCACGGCCTTTCTGCAATTCATAAACACCCAGACCGTATTTGCCACCGGCTCCCAAAGCGACAAAGATAATGGAGTCGCAGGTGGTCGGCACGCGTACGATGACCGAGTCGGAAGGACGCTGGTACTTGCCTTCAATCTTGTTGTAGTCCCAACGAAAATCCGTCAAAATAGGATCTTTGGCACGCTGCAGCTTCTTGTAGTTGATGGCGTCCAGGGTGTACCAGATGCCAGCGGCCTCATCATTGGCGGCCTGCGGAATACCGATACCGTAAACCTTGGACTGGCTTTTGGCCGTACCGGCATCCATGCCTTTCGGGAAGCCCATGTCGAGCAGGTCCTTGGTGGAATAGCTGCCACGCATGCCGTTGCCCTGGTTGGATACGGTGACATTCGCCGATTTGAAGAAACGTACAAGATTGGAGGGATCCGGAGACTCGCCAAAGAACTTGACGTTGAATTCGGCAGCCGTTGTGGAATCGACCAGACCACCGGTGTCGAAGATAATGTAATCATCAGGATCGGTGATGATTGCATTTGCCTGCTGCCATGTGAATGAGAGCAGGAAACTCAGCAGTAAAACAGATAAAACTTTCTTCATAAGTAGGTAAATTAGAGGTTGATATATATGTTCTTGTATATTTATTCACACTTGTACAAATTGCAAATGCAATAATCGTTCTTTTTTTTAAGCTATGCAATAGACTTCGCCAAATAAGCCGTTTTTTTGCCGCTTGAATTTAGATTTATTTCAATTCGAAACGCTGTGTAACATACAAGGCCAATTATCTTATTGATAATTCACAGATGACTCCATAGATGAAATCGGTGCGCAATGTGTTACTTTGGCACAAGCTTTCGTAACGAAGTATTAATTCTTAATGGAGTGCTTGGTTTTTCCGCAGCGATACCTATCTTAGCCACCGAAAAAAACAAGACTATGATTTGTCCGCAACTGACATTGACAGGCCAGGAAGTAAGGCTGACAGGCCGGGCCATGGACATGGCTGGCCTGCCCTTCGAAGCGGTTTCCGAAACCAGTTGGCCGGAGTTTCCCTACCGGCCCAGTGTGGGTGTGAGGCTGGCCCACACGGGGCATAGCCTGCTGCTGCATTACAAAGTGAAGGAAGACTGTGTCATGGCCTGCAACCAACACGACAACGGCGACATCTGGACCGATTCCTGCGTCGAGTTTTTCGTCGCCCCGGCCGACGACGGTCTCTACTACAACATCGAATGCAACTGCATCGGCGCCCTGCTGGTGGGCTGCGGCCCGGATCGGCACGACCGCCGGCGGGCAGACGAGTCGATCACTTCCCAGATAGGGCGTTGGAGCAGCCTGGGCAGCGAGCCTTTTCCCGAAAGGCAGGGACCGGCAAGCTGGGAATTGATGATGGAAATTCCCTACTCCGTGTTTTTCCGCCATCACATCCAATCACTCTCAGGGCAGACCATCCGGGCCAATTTCTACAAATGCGGAGACCACCTGAGCCGGCCGCACTACCTGTCGTGGCGGCACATCGACACTGTCCGGCCCGATTTTCACCGGCCGGAGTTTTTCGGAGACATCTTTGTGGAATAATTCTTACCGGATGGTGAAACGCTGCACCTGCGTACCGCCGGGAGCGGTCAGGCGCAACAGATAGACGCCCTGCGGCCAGCGCATGGCGGTGGTATTGAATTTGACTGTCTGGACACCAGCTGCCAAAGTGCGATGGCTGCTGAGCAACAGATGGCCAGTGATGTCGTAGGCCGAGAACTCGACGTCGGCTGGCGCAGACAGAGAGAAGGAGCAGGTGATTTCGTCGCGCGTCGAAGAAATCACCCGCAAATCAAAAGGGACCGCCAACACACCACCTTGCGCAACGGTCTTCTGCGTGCCCGTCGTGCTGTCGGTCGAAGCAGCCTCGGGCTGCAGGTATTTGCCGAAGAAACGGTACATGGCGGCCAGTGATGCAGTGTCCTTGGGCACGGCATGACCCGATGCATAGTCGGTGAGTTCCTCGTAATCGACGCCTTTGGCCGTGAGCCGGCGCTGGAAACGGGCGATCTGCGCCTGGTAGTACTGGGCATCGCTGTGGTTGTAGAAGAAAAACACCGGAGCCGAAGCTTTGGTCTCGACCAGATAGACCGAGCTGTTGTATTCCCATTTGTCGCGGTTGGTGCGAAGTTCACCCCAGGCCTTGGGGCAAAGGGTCTCCAGCTTTTCATCGCCCGAGGTGTTATCCTCGTAGATGATGGTAAAATCAAACACCCCCGATCCCAGCGCAGTCACCTGCACGGCACTGGACAATTCCTGATACAGGCCGGCCTGTTCGAAATCGGCCACCTGCTTGTCGCCTACGGCCATCGAGCCGGCATCCGAACCACGGGAAAAACCATAGACACCGACCTGGCCGGAAAGATTGAGTCCCTCTCCCCTGCCCCGCAAGGTGCGGATGGCCGACTTGACCTTCTGGGCGGCATCGGGGTTGACCTCGAACGAGGCATAGTCTTTGTTGGCCCCGCCCACCGGCTTGCCGTTGCCCCAGTCGCAATACTTGGGATGGTCAGCCATGGCCCAGGCCATACCGACGGCCGGTGCCCCTTCCAGGAAACTGTCGTCGAACATGGCCAGCGTATAACCCAGGTACAGGCGCTGATGCTCGTTGCCATGACAGCTGTTGCTATACGAAAAAGAAACGACCACAGGCACCGGACGGGAAGCATTGGCCGGATAGGCAATGTCCATATACAGCGAATCGCCCTCGGTATAAGGGGAGGTCTTGGCCCAGTTGTAGACCGTGGGATCGTCCTTGAAATAGCCCACATCGCGGGCCAGGCGGTAACCTTCGAAAAGGATATAGGAACGATGGTCGGAGCAGTTGGAGGCACCGCCGAACGAGCCGCCACTCAGGGCATCGTTGATGGCGATGATGTCCATGTTGATGCCGGGCGACTTGGCGGCCGGATGACCGGCATAGTCCACCTCCACCACCTGATAGCCTTGGTTGAGCAACCACTGGACATCGGTCTCGACAGGATTCTGGCCGATCTTCTCACAAGCCAGGTTCTCGAGATAGACCACAGTCATGTTCCTGCCCTTGGCGTCGGTCAGGGGACTGGCGGCTGTCCGGACGCTACACTGAAGGGGCGAGCCGGTGACACGGCTGGTCCAAGTGGCAGCCTCCGAGACAAGTGCCGTCAGACTCAGGCACATCGTCAAGAGCAAGGATTTCATTCCTGTGATCTGCATAATTTGGTCAACTGATTGTTATTCGCCCCACTGCTCCTGCGTCTTGCGCACGTAGCTCTGGTAACGGAGCTGTGCCATGCGCTGGGCTTCGGCGAAGAGTTCTTCGGCCTCGTTGGGATAAGCCTTCTTGACCGAGAGGTAACGTACTTCGCCCATCAGGAAGTCATGGAAGTTTTCCCAGTTGGGTTCCTTGGAGTCGAGCGAGAACGGGTTCTTGCCTTCCTCGATCAGTGCGGGGTTGAAGCGCCACAGATGCCAGTAGCCGCATTCGACGGCCTTCTTTTCCTCGGCCTGGCTCTTGCCCATGCCGCCCTTGGCCTTCAGGCCGTGGTTGATACAGGGAGCGTAGGCGATGATGACGGAAGGACCGTGCCAAGCCTCAGCTTCGCGGATGGCCTTGAGGCACTGGGCGTGGTCGGCGCCCATGGCAATCTGGGCCACATAGACATAGCCGTAGGTGGTGGCAATCATACCCAGGTCTTTCTTGCGGATACGCTTGCCCTGGGCGGCAAACTGGGCGATGGCTCCCAGCGGGGTGGCCTTGGAGGCCTGACCGCCGGTATTGGAATAGACCTCGGTGTCGAGCACAAGGATATTGACATCCTCGCCGCTGGCAATCACGTGGTCCAAACCGCCGTAACCGATATCGTAGGAAGCACCGTCACCGCCGATGATCCACTGGCTGCGCTTGACAAGGTAGTGATCCAGCGTCTGAAGTTCCTTGCAAGTGGGACAGCCTGCAGCAGCGCTCTGGGCGATGCAGGCACGCAGCTTGGGAGCGATCTCCTTGGTCTTGTCGGCATCCTCGCGATTGGCAATCCATTCGGCGGCCAGTTCTTTATATTCGGCACTGGTCTTGTCGCTGTCGATCATTTCCTGCAGCAACTTGGCTACACGTTCTTTCATTTTCTTGTTACCGAGGGCCATACCCAGACCGAATTCGCAGAAGTCTTCGAACAGGGAGTTGTTGAAGCAGGGACCCTGACCCTTCTCGTTCTTGGTGTAGGGCGTGGAAGGAATGGAAGCCGAATAAATCGACGAGCAACCCGTGGCGTTGGCAATCATCTGACGGTCGCCGAACAGCTGGGAAATCAGCTTCACATAAGGTGTCTCACCGCAACCCGAGCAAGCACCCGAGAATTCGAACAGCGGCTGGGCGAACTGCGAGTTCTTGACGTTGCTGCGGATATCGACCAGATCCTGCTTGGAGGGCACTTTGACCAGCTTGTCCCAATCGGCGGCCATCTTCTTCATGTCGGCGGCATCGGGGTTGAAGGGGACCATCGTGAGGGCCTTGCCCAGTTTGGGATTGCCCGGGCAGATGTCGGCGCAGTTGCCGCAACCCAGACAGTCGAGCACGCTGGGCTCGATGATAAAGTGCATGCCCTTCATGGCGGCAGGGGCCTTCATCTCGATGGTGTCCAGGCCATCGAAGCCCTTCAGCTCGTCGTCGGTCAGCACGAAGGGACGGATGGCGGCGTGGGGGCAGATGTAGGCACATTGGTTGCACTGGATACAGTTGTCTTTGTTCCAAGCGGGAACGAAAGCCTCGACACCGCGCTTCTCGTAGGCGGCGGTACCGACCATCCACGAACCGTCGGCCGTTCCGTGCTTGGCGAATGCGCTGACGGGCAGCAGATCGCCGGCCTGGGCGTTGATGGGACGGACCAGCTCCTTGACGAAGGCGGGGGCGTTGTCGGCCTTGACGGCGTCGTCGGGCAGGTTGGCCCATTCCGGCTTGACGGCAAACTGTTTGTATTCACCGCCGCGATCCACGGCTGCATAGTTCAGGTCGACCACATCCTGGCCCTTGGAGCCATAGGACTTGACAATGGCGGCTTTCATCTTCTCCACGGCCAGTTCTACGGGAATGACACCCGTGATGCGGAAGAAAGCGCTCTGCAGGATGGTGTTGGTGCGGTTGCCCAACCCGATTTCCTGGGCGATCTTGGTGGCATTGATCGTATAGACGGTGATATTGTTCTTGGCAAAATAGCGTTTTACCTTGTTGGGCATGAATTTCTCCAGCTCCTCCCCTTCGAAGATGGTGTTCAACAGGAAGGTGCCGTTTTTCTGCAGGCCGCGGGTCACATCGTACATGTGCAGGTAGGCCTGGACGTGGCAAGCCACGAAATTGGGCGTGGTGACCAGGTAGGTGGAGCGGATGGGCGTGTCGCCGAAACGCAGGTGCGAGCAGGTGAAACCGCCCGACTTCTTGGAGTCGTAGGAGAAATAGGCCTGGCAATATTTGTCGGTGTTGTCACCGATGATCTTGACCGAGTTCTTGTTGGCACCCACCGTACCGTCGGCACCCAGTCCGTAGAACTTGGCCTGGAACATGCCGTCGCCGCCCAGGGCGATTTCCTCGACTTCGGGCAGGGAGGTGAAGGTGACATCATCGACAATACCGATGGTGAAGTGGTTCTTGGGCTGGGGCATGGCCAAGTTGTTGAACACACTGATGATCTGGGCCGGCGTGGTGTCGTGCGATCCCAGACCGTAGCGGCCGCCGACGATGAGCGGACGGTTTTCTACATCGTAGAAGGCATCCTTCACGTCGATGTAGAGCGGCTCGCCATTGGCACCTGGTTCTTTGGTGCGATCCAGCACGGCGATGCGCTTGACAGTCTTGGGAACGGCAGCCAAAAGGTGCTTGATCGAGAAGGGACGATACAGATGAACGGAAATCATGCCCACCTTCTGGCCTTTGGCATTCAGGTAGTCGATAGCTTCGCGAGCGGCATCGGTGGCCGAACCCATCAAGATGATCATGCGATCTGCATCCTTGGCTCCGTAGTATGAGAACAGATGGTATTCGCGACCGGTAATCTTGGAGATTTCACCGAGGTATTTCTCAACCACATCGGGCACGCTGTCATAATAGGGGTTGCAGGCCTCACGATGCGTGAAGAAGGTTTCGGGGTTTTCGGCCGTACCGCGGGTGATGGGGCGCTCGGGACTCATGGCACGGTCGCGGAAACGCTTGATGTATTCTTCGTTGACCAGCGGACGGATATCTTCCTGATCCATCATCTCGATCTTGTGGTACTCATGCGAAGTGCGGAAACCATCGAAGAAGTTCACGAAGGGAACGCAGGTCTCCAGGGAGGCCAGGTGAGCGACGGCCGTCAGGTCCATGACTTCTTGCACCGAGCCTTCGCACAGCATGGCAAAACCAGTTTGGCGGCAGGCCATCACATCCTGATGGTCGCCGAAGATGCACAGGGCATGGCTGGCCAGCGTACGGGCCGAAACGTCGAAGACGCAAGGAATCAGTTCACCGGCTATCTTGTACATGTTGGGTATCATCAGCAGAAGACCCTGCGATGCAGTAAAGGTGGTGGTCAGGGCACCGGCTTGCAGCGAACCATGCACGGCACCGGCGGCACCGGCTTCAGACTGCATTTCCTGTACTGTAACTGTCTGGCCCCAAAGGTTTTTACGACCACGGGCAGCCCACTCGTCAACATGCTCCGCCATAGGCGATGACGGGGTGATGGGATAGATGGCGGCCACCTCCGAGAACATATAGCTCACATGAGCTGCAGCCTCGTTACCGTCGCAAGTCAAAAATTTCTTCTGTTTCATCTGTAAATCGGTAATTATTAGGTTATTATTCTTGTGTCAATTTCCATTGCGAGCCGATTGGCCAACGGCCTGCAAATTTGGGAACAAAGGTAGCGATAATCAAACAAAAATCCAAGTTAAAATATAGCCCATAAGGCAATCAGGCCCTTCACATGATATGTGAAGAACAGTTTGAAAAATTTTTTGAGCAAGTAGCGTTAGGTATTGGATAATAATCTATACCTTTGCGTTTTGCATGTAAACTGAAAGCGAACCCACAAGAAGACAAATGATCACATTCGCTATCTGTCTTATCTTCCTCGTCGGCGGCTATTTCATCTATGGAAGGTTTGTCGACCGCATCTTCGGACCGGACGACCGCCAAACGCCGGCCCAGGCCAGCCAGGACGGTGTGGACTATGTCCCCCTGCCCACCTGGAAGATATTCCTGATCCAATTCCTGAACATCGCCGGACTGGGACCCATCTTCGGCGCCGTGCTGGGAGCCATGTACGGTCCGGTCGTCTTTTTGTGGATTACTTTCGGCACCGTGTTCATCGGAGCCGTCCACGACTATTTCTCCGGCATGATTTCTGAGCGCTACAACGGCACCAGCCTGCCCGACCTGATCGGCATCTTCCTAGGCAAGCCCGTCAAGATACTGATGCGTGTGCTGATCGTGGTACTGATGGTGATGGTGGGAACGGTCTTCGTGAACGGTCCGGCCAATATCCTGGCCGGTCTCACCGGCAGCGCTTTCAACGGCCTGATGGGCCTAAGATTCTGGATCGTGGTCATCTTCGTCTATTTCCTGGTGGCCTGCATCTTCCCCATCGACAAGATCATCGGCAACCTCTATCCCATTTTCGGTTTCGCGCTGCTGTTCATGGCCGTGGCTTTGTTTGTCATGCTGCTGTTCAACACGGGCGACATGCCTGAACTGACACGCGACACGCTGCGCAACATGCACCCCAACGGCGGCAAGATGCACCTTTTTCCGATGATGTTCATCACGGTGGCCTGCGGTGCCGTGTCGGGCTTCCATGCCACGCAGTCGCCCATGATGGCCCGCTGCATCAAGAAAGAGAGCGAAGGACGCAAGATATTCTATGGCGCCATGGTGGCCGAAGGCATTGTCGCCCTGATCTGGGCTGCCGCCGCCATGACCTTCTTCGGAAGCATCGAAAGTTTCCAGGACAAGATCGTGTCTGTCGGCAACAACGCCTCGATCATTGTCAACGACATCGCTCATGGCTGGCTGGGTAAGTTCGGCGCCATCCTGGCCCTGCTCGGTGTGGTGGCCGCCCCTATCACCTCGGCCGACACCGCCTTCCGTTCCTGTCGCCTGATCATTGCAGAAGCACTGAACGTGAGCCAGAAAAACTTCTGGAACCGCGTATGGCTCAGTTTGCCGCTGTTTGCCGTCTCTATCATCCTGCTGCAGATCAACTTCGACATCATCTGGCGTTATTTCGCCTTCACCAACCAGACGCTAGCCGCCTTCACCCTTTGGGCTGTCACCGTCTACCTCTACCGACAGCACAAACCCTGGATCATCACGCTGATTCCGGCCATATTCATGACCGTGGTCTGCTCCACCTATATATTATGCGCTCCCGAAGGGCTGCAACTGCCGCTGAACCTGTCGCTGGGCATCGGGCTGGGCTTCGCCGCCTGCTGCACGGCTTTGTTCTTCTGGCTCAGAATCAAGGAAAACAAAACAACAAATCAATATTCAACCCTTTAAACCACAAGTTATGAAACTACGAGATTTCAAAATGCTTGCCGGGCTGTGCGGGCTCTTCGTACTGGTCTCCACGGCCTGCGTTGATTCCCGTTACGACACGAACAAGATCTCCGGCAAGATAGCCCTTGGCGGTGACTCGATCAGCATCCCGCTGGTCAGTTCAGACAGTATCTATCTGAAAGACATCGTGAGTTTGGACGAGATAGAAATGATCTCGACCGATGAAAACGGCTACCGCATCGAGCAGAAGGACTCCTTCCACATCGAGATGGCCGCCATCGGTGCCATTGACGTCGATGACCAGGACTACAGTCCGGATCCCATCCAGGTGGCATTCATCGATGCCTCCCAGACGCAGATCACCATCTCCGGCATCCATCAGACCAACCGTATCAACGTAGGTCTGAACAACCTGTCGGTCGATGACATCAACATCCCGGCCGTCGATTTGCAGGAAAGCTTCAACTCGAGTGTCGGCGATTTCGCCTTGACCGAGGCCCAGAAGACCTTGAGCATAAGCCCGATCGCCATTTCGCAGAGCAACATCTTCGGCAGCGCCACCCTGCCTGCCGCGCTGGAACCCTACGCCGCCTCCCTGCCACACGAGCTCATCACCCTGTACTTCCCCGGCGGCAATGACGTCGCCGTCAACATGCAGCAGTCGATGAACTTCAGCGCCACCGTGCCCAACGGCATCACGTCGGTCGACTGGATCGCCCTGAAGAAATCCACCCCGGCCCGCCTGGGTGTCACAATGAGCATTGAAAATGCCGCCGAACTGCTGGAGAGCGGTACGGTGACCACCAACATCGCCGTCACGCCGGCAGCCCTGTTCCGTTTTGCCGACGGCACCGTGCAGCCTGATGGAAAGATCTGGCTGAACGAAAACCTGACCAAGGCCAACAATTACTCCTTCAGCAATACCTACTACATCGACTCCCTGGTGCTGAATGCCGCCGTCGACAACGGCAGTTTCAGCATCAACAGCCAATTCAATGCCCAGGGGGTCCTCTCTGTAGGTGAGGTTCAGTACTATGCCGACAATTTCAACAACATCAGGAACATCAAACTTAAAATGGACATCACCTTCGATGACATGACCGTCCACACCATGCAGTTTGAGATTCCGGCCCGCCAGACCAATGTCAACGGTAACGCCGACATCGAATTCTCGAGCGCCCTGCCCCAGGATGTCACCAAGGTGGACAGCATCGTCACCGTCGATCCGAGCTACATTGCCATCACCCTGAAAGGTTCCAACTCGATTGCCGGCCTGAAAGGCAACATCAAGATCGACGCCCTGTCGATTGCCTTCCCCCAGGAATTTGTCTTTGACAACGTCGAGGGTCTGAACCAGGAGACCAACATCTACTCGATTGCCGACGAAGCCTTCGATCCCGTCAACGGCAAGACCATCATGCTGCCGCTCAAGCGGATTGACATGAGCGAAACGCCTGTCACCATCGACCACAATATCGTCTGGAGCAAGAAAGTCACCTACAACGGCACCCTGAGCGTGTCGGGCAAGGTCAACAGCGACAACATCCCGACCGGCCAGGCCAGCTTCAGCATGAATGTCAACTCGAACATCACCGCCGGTCCGGTCCATGTGGTAATCAACAATATCAGCCAGCCGCTCGACGAACAGAAAGTGCCCATCAACTTCGTCTTCTCGACCGCCGATATGATCTCGGCCGTCCAGACAGCCACCATCGAAGACGGCACCTTCCTCAAGATCAAGCTGGTCAAGCCCAAGACACTGCCGCTGACCGGTAACATCGTCATCCAGTTCCCGAAGATGATGGAATTTGCCGACGATGCCCATCTGGACAAGACCAACAACCAGTATATCATCAACGGCGAACTGCCCGATGAAATTTCGCTGGAACTCAAAAAACTGGTCATCAACCAGTTCCTCGACAACGGTATGCTGTCGGTCAAAGACTCTGTCACCATCAACGGTACGGTCGCCATCGCCGGCGGTCCGGCCAACAGCGAAGACCTGAAGCAGATCTCAACCGAGGACATGTCGATGGATATCCGTCTGGATGACATGCACATCACCGATGTCGATGCCAACATCACCGGTATCAAGGCCGAATACCGCGACTCGGCCTCCTTCTCGACGCCGATCGAGATTCCGGCTGAGATCCTGGCCATCGACAGCATCATGCTCAAGGACGGTGCCACCCTCACACTCGAGCTGAATGTCCAGAACCTGCCCAATGTGAGCGAAGACATCATCATGGACTTCCGCCTGCAGGCGCCCGACAAGTTCATGCTCCAGAGCGAGGAAGTGAACGAAATGAACTATTGGAACTTCAAGGAGAAACTGGTCAACAACCAGCCGGTGGTCAAGAGCATCCTTGTCAGGGGTATCAACCTCTCGGGCGAGAAGCTGGAGGGCACCTACAACCTGAACGAGTTCATGAGATACAACGTCAATGTTTCGATGAACAGCGCCACCCTGCACAGCAGCGATCTGGCCGGTGAGCCCATCACCATCAAGGCAGACATCAAGCTGAAAGGCGTTCAGGTGGAAAAGGTCTATGGTCTGGTCAGTCCGACCATCGATGCCATCCACGAGGAAATCTCGCTGGAAGACTTCCCCGAACAGTTCAAGGGTGAAGACACCCGCTTGGACATCAACCCCATCCTGATGCTCAACACCTCGTACAACCTGGCCATCCCGCTTACCATCAACGGCATCATGACTCCTTATTATGGAGAGATTCCCAACATGACCAAGGCCCAGAACATGGAACTGGCCCTGGAAGCCGGTTCGCCTGAGGCACCTGCCGTCAACAACTTCTGGATTTCCGCCACCGACGAAGGCAAGCCCGACGACTACACCTTTGTCAAGGTTGACATCAACAAGCTGTTCGAAACGATCCCCGACAAGATCACCATGGACATGGAAGCCCATACCAACATCGATGTCCAGCATCAGGTTGACCTGGGTGCCGACTATGCCGCCGACATCAAGTATCACATGCTCATCCCGCTGGCCTTCGGTGAAAACCTGAACATCACCTACAAGGACACCCTGATGATCGACCTCAACCTCGGAGACGAGGATGATGACAAGGACAGCCAGAAGGAAGAGAAGAAGGTCACCGACTACCTGGGTGAAAGCATCCAGATCATCGGTATGATTGAAAACTCCATTCCGCTGAATCTGACAGGTTCGCTCATCCCCATCGACGAGGAGAAAGACCCCATCGCCGGTATCGAGCCCGTTGCCTTTGAAATCAGGGCCGGCAAGGCCGATGGCTCCGCCACCACCTCGCCCATCACCATTGCCTTCAAGAACGACAGCCACCAGTTCGACCGCCTGGCCGGATTCATCATGGAATTCAAGGTCAGCTCGGACGCCACCGTGGCCGGTACCTCCATCAAACCGGACAATTTCCTGAAAGCAAGATTGTTCTTGCGGATAGTCGGTGGTATCATCATTGATGCAGACGATTTTTAATGCTAACGCCTAAAGAGAAAAGATTATGAAAACTACATTCTATAAATCCTTGATCCTTGGCTTGAGCTTCCTGAGTTGCCTGACGTTGTCGGCCCAGTACAACAAGACCAGCTATTTCATGAAAGGCTCGACCACCAAGCAGCTGATGAACCCTGCCCTGAACTCGGGCAGAGCCTACCTCGACCTGCCCATCCTGGGCGGCATCGATCTTGGTACCTCCTCCAACATGGGCGTTACCACCTTCTTCTTCCCTGATGAAGAGAACGACCAACTGCTCACCTTCCTGCATCCCGATGTCTCGGCCGACCAGTTCCTGGACGGCCTGGCCGACAACAACTTCCTCGAGATGAACAGCCGCTTCGCCCTGTTCGGCTTCGGAGCCAACACCAAGCACGGCTACCTGTCGTTCAACATGGACTTCAAGGTAGACGGCGGTATGAACATTCCCAAATCGTTCTTCGCCTTTTTGAAGAAAGGTATGGACAACGGTACCCGCACCACCTATGATATCCGCGACCTGAAGTTCTACGGCGAAGGTTATCTGGAAACCGGCATCGGCTATTCGATCGACCTGCTCGACAACTTGAGCGTCGGTCTGCGCCTGAAAGGCCTGCTCGGTGCGAGCACCCTCAACGGCGGTATCGATCAGATGCTCGTCGACATGACGCCCGAAGAGTGGACCTTCACGACCAAGGCCAGCCTTTCGACCAACGCTCCTGTCAACTTCACATACTCCGAATCGGGTCCGAACGGCTACGTGAACGGGGGCAATCCCGCACTGGGCAAAATCAAGGACGCCATCAGCGCGGGTTACGGCATCGACTTCGGTGTGGCTTATTCGCCTATCAAGGACCTGGTCCTCTCGGCCGCTGTGACCGACCTGGGCGGTATCAAGTGGAACAACATGCTCGTCCTGAAGTCGGCCGGTGAAGTCAAGTATGCCGGTATCAACAACCTGAACATCGGCGATGACAACAGCAACACCAATCAGGAAACCGAGGAACAGCTCGAAGAACTGGTCGATGACATGAAAGAAATCATCCAGTTCCGTGAAGACGGCACCCTGCCCAGCGAATTCCACCGCCTGACTGCCAGCACCGTCATCGGTGCCGAATACAGTGCCTGGAAAAACCGTGTCAGCGCCGGCTTGCTCTACACCACCGACTACAACCGCTTCGACAACTATTCGGAGATGATGTTCGTGGCCAATATCCGTCCAGTCGATCTGGTACAGCTGTCGGCCAGCTACACCTTCTACTCCGAGTATGCCAAAGGTCTGGGTGTATCGCTCGCCCTGTTCAACACCCTGTTTATCGCCTGGGAAAGAACCCTGCTGAACGTCACCCCCGACTACATGCCCATCGATCCTCTGACGACCAGCATCCACGTTGGGTTGCACATTCCGTTGAGCGGCAACAAGAAGATGAAACACAGTGCCATCAACGACCGCTCTGCCGAAGTCTTCCAGGCAGCTGTCGAGGCCATGGAAAAAGTAGAGGTCTGCGGCGTGGTGCTCAATGCCGAGGGTGAACCCATCAAGGATGCCAACGTCTATGCCGAAGGCTACAGCGATTTCCACACCATGACCGATGCCAACGGTGCCTACTCGCTGACCGTGCCCAAGGGTGCCCGTCTGAGATTCTCGGCGCTTTCCTACAAGCCCCAGACCCTCAAGACCAAAGGCGACAAGCTGGACGTCCGTCTGAAACACTAAGCTAGTGGTCGGCAGGGACTGCCGACTGGGCTAAAAATAATCGAGCCCCGCGACCTTGGTGGTTGCGGGGCTCGGTGTTTGACAGCTTGGGGGCTGATTACTTGTTCGAGACGTGGACGTCGATCTTCTGGGCCGGGAGGGTGTAACCGGCGGAAACCATCTTGTCATAGACCGACTGGTTCATCTGGAAGAGGGCCGACCAGTAGTCGCCTGTCTTGACCCAGAAGCGCAGGGTCAGCTTGAGATAGCCGTCGCCCAGGTCGGCCACATGGACCACCGGCTGTTCCGGTTCCTTGAGCACCAGGGGGCAGACAGCGGCCAGGGCCAGCAGTTCGCCCCGTACATTCTCGACCGACTCACCGTAAGGAATACCCACGGGGATGTCCAGACGGCGGCAGTCGCTGCGCGTGTAGTTTATCAGCGAGTTGGTGGCCAGCTGCGAGTTGGGGATGATGATGACCTTGTTGTCGGGAGTGGTCAGATAGGTGTTGAAGATCTGGATGTCGTTGACCGTTCCGCTAAAGGAGCCCTGCTCGATGAAATCACCCACCTTGAAGGGTTTGAGCAGCAGGATGATCACCCCGCCGGCAAAGTTCTGCAAGGTGCCCTGCAGGGCCATGCCGATGGCCAGGCCGACAGAGCCCAACAGTGCGACAAAGGAAGCGATCTGCACGCCGACCATGCTCATGATGGTCATCACGAGCACTACCTTGAGCAGGATGTTGATCAGCGAGCCCAGAAAATTGCGCAAAGACACATCCGTGTCTCGTTTGACCATCATCTTCTTGATGAAATCCGTCAGACGGTTCACCAAATACCAACCTACCCACAACAGCACGATCATCAGGATAATCTTGGGCACATTGGTCATGATGACATTCACATAGAACTCACGGACACCGTCCCAGAAGGTCTGGACCTTGTCGGTGGTTTCCGACACGCCCGTTTTCAGTTTTTCCACGACTTCGACCGAGTCGGGAACCATTGTTTCAACTTGTAGTATCATAGCTTATTTTTTAAAAAGGTGGCAGTATAACTTTCGGGGCAGGAGAGCAATTGCTCGGGCCGGCCGCTGAACAACAGCCGGCCGCCGGCGTCACCGCCTTCGGGCCCCAGTTCGATGATATGGTCGGCACACTTGATGACTTCCAGGTTGTGCTCGATGACAATGACCGTATGGCCGCAGGCGATCAGGTCGCCCAGGGCCTTGAGCAGCACCTGGATGTCGTGGAAATGCAAGCCGGTGGTGGGTTCGTCGAAAATGAAGATGGAGGGCTTGGGCTGCTCCTGCCCCAGGAAATAGGCCAGTTTGACACGCTGGCTCTCGCCGCCCGACAGCGACGAGGACGACTGTCCCAGCTTGATATAGCCCAGGCCGACCGCCTGCAGGGGTTTCAGCCGTTTGATGATCTTGCGCTCGGTGGG
Organism: Bacteroidales bacterium; assembly: GCA_017446025.1. Taxonomy (GTDB): domain Bacteria; phylum Bacteroidota; class Bacteroidia; order Bacteroidales; family UBA1402; genus UBA1757. The sequence continues at coordinate 18,654 of JAFSRR010000091.1, forward strand.
ACCGGGGGTTTCGCCGAAGAATTCGATGGCCTGGTTGACGGTCATTTCCAGCACATCGTAGATATTCTTGCCGCGATAGGTCACCTCCAGCACTTCGGGCTGGAAACGCTTGCCGTGGCAGTGTTCACAGACTATGACAATATCGGCCATGAACTGCATGTCGACGTGCTCGACGCCTTCCCCCTGGCAGTTTTCGCATCGGCCGCCCTCCTGGTTGAAGGAGAAATAGGCGGCCGGTATGCCGAGTTGTTTGGCCAGGGGCTGGTCGGCAAAGAGCTTGCGGATCTCGTCGTAGGCCTTCAGGTAGGTCACGGGGTTAGAACGTGAAGAACGGCCGATGGGGTTCTGATCAACAAACTCGATGTCGTCGACCAGATGCAGATCGCCGCGCAGTTCGCGGAAAATGCCCGGCCGCTCGGCCGTCTCGCTGATCTTTTTCTTGACTCCCAGGTAGAAAACATCCCTCACCAGCGAAGATTTGCCCGAGCCGCTCACTCCCGTTACCACAGTGAGCACATTCAAGGGGAACTTCACGGTGACTTCCTTGAGGTTGTGCTGGCAGGCCGAAACCACTTCGATATAGTTTTGCCACGGCCGGCGGAAAGAGGGCAGGGGAATCTGTTCGCGACCACTCAGGTAATCGATCGTATAGCTGTGCTTCTCGAGTGATTTGGACACTTTGGGCAGTTGCCTGGTCGGGCCCTGCCAGACCACTTCCCCACCCAGCCGGCCGGCTTCGGGCCCCATGTCGATGATGTAGTCGGCCTGGCGGATCATTTCTTCGTCGTGCTCGACCACGACCACCGTGTTGCCCAGCGACTGGAGCTCGCGCAGCACGGCGATGAGCCGGTCTGTGTCGCGGCTGTGCAGACCGATGCTGGGCTCGTCCAGCACATAGAGCGAGCCCACCAGGCTGCTGCCCAGCGAAGTCACCAGGTTGATGCGCTGGCTTTCGCCGCCCGACAGTGAATTGGACAAGCGGTTCAAGGTGAGATAGCCCAGACCGACATCCAGGAGCAGATGCAGCCGGTGACGGATTTCAGTGAGCAGGCGTTCGGCCACGGCGGCCTCCGTCTCGTTGAGCGACAACTTGTCGAAAAAGCCGACAAGCTCACTCACAGACATCTCGATGAGCTCGGGCAAGGTGCGTCCGCCCACCTTGACATAGGAGGCGGCTTGCTTGAGGCGGGTGCCGTGGCAGAGCGGACAAACGGTCTTGCCCCGGTAGCGGGCCAGCATCACCCGGTTTTGTATCTTGTATTGTTTTTCTTCCAGTTGGCGGAAAAACTCGTTCAGGCCATAGAAATGCTCGTTGCCCTCCCAGACCAGGCGGCGCTCTTCTTCGCTGAGCTGGTACCAGGGCTTGAACACGGGCACACCCGATTTTTCACCGGCCGAGATCAGGTAGCGCTTCCATTCTCCCAGGATCGGCCCGCGCCAGGGGGCGATGGCATCGTCGTAGATGGAACGCGACTTGTCGGGCACAATCAGGTCTTCGTCCAGTCCGATCACCCGGCCGAAGCCTTCGCATTTGGGGCAGGCCCCGATGGGCGAATTGAAACTGAACATCAGATCGCTGGGCTCTTCAAACACCATGCCGTCGGCCTCGAATCGGTCGGAGAACTGGCGCAGCTGCTCCCCTGCGGGGGCATACATACGTATCAAACAGCTGTGCTTGCCCTCGTAGAAGGCCGTCTCGATGGAATCGTACAAGCGCGAACGGGTGAGCCGGTCGCTCTGTACGGCCAGGCGGTCGATGACCAGGCAAACGGAGTGTCCTGCCAGGGCAACCAGTGGATCGGGTTGCTGCGAAAGATCGTCCAAACGGAGCATCTCCCCGTCGGCGTCCAGGCGGCTGAAGCCCTGCTGCATGAGTTCCTGCAACTGTCCGGCCGTGTCAATCTGCACAGGGCACATCACCACAAAGCGGGTGCCCTCGGGAAAGGATTCGACATAGTGGATCACATCCTCGACGGTGTGCCGCTTGACTTCCTCGCCCGATATGGGGGAATAGGTACGGCCCACCCGGGCGAACAGCAGCCGGAGGTAGTCGTAGATCTCGGTCGAAGTGCCCACCGTGGAGCGGGCGTTGCGGTTGATGACCTTCTGTTCGATGGCGATGGTCGGCGGGATGTTGCGAATGAAATCCACCTCGGGTTTGTTCATCTTGCCCAGAAACTGCCGGGCATAGGCCGAGAGGCTTTCCACATAGCGACGCTGCCCTTCGGCATAGAGGGTGTCGAAGGCCAAAGAAGATTTGCCCGAACCCGACAGGCCGGTAATGACCGTGAACGAGTTCAAGGGTATCCTGACACTGACGTTTTTCAGGTTGTTGACCCTGGCTCCCTGTATCTCAATGTATTTCATCCGAATTATCTAAGCATGACTTTCCGGGCTTCGTCCAGGCCGCTGCCCTGGAGACGGACCACTACCACCCCCTGGTACTGAGGCAGGCTGATGCTGGTCGTCGGCCCGTAGAAGCGGTGTCGGCCCAGCAGCCGGCCCGACAAATCGGTCAGACTGAGGCTGAAGGCTTCTCCAGTGGAAGCGCCGGAGACTGAAACCAGTACCCGGCCACCGGCCGATTGCCACAACCGGACGCGGCAGCCTCCCTCTTCGGGCATACGTTCCATACGGATGGCCACTGCTTGACTGGTCTCGAAGCAACCCAGATCGGGGGCCTCGCCTTCGTAGGTGATGCCGACGGCCACCCGGCTCTCGCCCTCATAGGGGCTGACGGGCGTACCCTTGTCGATGAGGCGGGTGTTACCCTCAGTGGGGAACATGAAGGCCACCTCGGGCAACTGGCCATCGGCGGCGCGGTCGGCCAGGGTCTCCTGCCAGTCGATGCTGCGAAAATCGGCCGGCAGACAGTTCATATCGGAGGTGACAAAGGTGCCGTTGACCTGCCAGACGCCATAGGCGGATTTCTTCATATCGGAAACGCCGTCGCTGATGGCTACGCAGTTGGTCAGGCGGATTTCGTGGTTGGCGGCCACGGCCTCGTAGAAGCGGTAGGTGTAATTGCCCTTGGAACTGCTCTTGGCCGAGTAGCCGCTGCAGTTGTTCAGTATCATCGAACCGCGGTTGTGGTTCTGGTCGAAGTCTTTGTTGAGGTTTTCAAAAGCCAGGCAGCGGTTCAGGATGACGTTGTTGCGACCGTATTCACTGCCCAGTTTGAAGCCGTTGCCATTGCCGCTGCTGGCCTGGCCGTTTTCCAGGAAGCCGTTGTGGAAGGCCCAGCAATATTCGAAGGTGGTGGTGATGTCGTCGGGGAAGCCGCCGTCGGTCTTGATGAAGCCGTCCCAGCCGTCGTCGCTGTTGTCCCAGGCGCGGCAGCCGTAGAAATAGTTGCCCGTGCCATGGGAGATCTTCACGGCGAAACCGTCGGCGTCACCGTTGTCGGGATCACAGTTGAGATAGGCGTCGCAGTTGATCACCACATTGTTTTCGGCCAGGTTTTTCATCTGCAGGCCCGTGTCACGGTTGCGGTAGAAGCGGCAGTTCTCCACCACATTGTGATGGCCCAGGTGGGTGCTGTCCTTGACGGAGGCATAGTTGCCGCCCGAAGGCTTGTTGCGCTCGATCAGCAGGCCGTTGTCGCCCGCCCCGCAAATGTCGATGCCATAGATATGCCAGTAGCTGCCCGTCAGGCGCATGCCCTGGTTGTTGTCGCCCAAAGCCATGGCCGAGAAATCCAGGATGGCCCGGCCGCCACGGGCAAACAGGGCAATCATGCCGCTCTGCTGACGACCCACCGCCCCGGCGTTGAGCCGCTCGGTATAGCGGTAGGTGCCGGCCTCCATGTAGATAGTGTCGCCGGCCACCACCCGGTCGATGGCTTTCTGTACGTTGTAATAAGGATGCTCCAGGCTGCCGTCGGCTGTGGCATCGTTGCCCTCGGGGGAGACATAATAGACATGGTGGGCATAGGTGGGCAGCACCTTGACACCGGTGGTCCAGCTTCGCAGCTCACCAAAGCTCATGCCAGCCTCGTTGACGGCATAGGTCTTGAAATAGTAGGTGGTTTCGGGATTCAAACCGATAATGGCCGTGAAGGTGTTGCCCACCAGTCGGGCCACCACCTTTTGGCTGGAGACTTCGGGATGGTTGCCGAGCCCGAAGCAGACCCCCACCTCGGAGGGTACGCTGCCGCCGTCGTCGGTGACCGTACCGCTGAGCTTGACATAGCACAGGCGTTCGTCGTCGCCATCTTCCAGGGCGGCCACTTCACCGCTCACGACCGTCGGGGCAATGGGAGGCTCGGTGGTGAACTGCGCGATCTCGCCCAGACCGACCCCCGACAAACTGATGACAAAGGCCCGGTAGCGGATGGTCCTGCCTGCCGGCAGACCGTTCAAAGTGACGGTGAAATCGGCTTCACTGGCGGCAACTGTCTGATAGGAGTAGTCAGGATCGGCTTCGGCGGCCCAACAGATACCCCAGGCCAGGGGCGTCTTGTCGCCGGGGGCAACCAATTGGCCGCTCACACGGGCCGTGGTACGGGTCACCTCCGTGGCTGCGCCGGTGGTGACCGTGCCGGCTGTGCCGACGGGATAGGCGGTGATGCAAATATTGTCGATATCGGCATCCTTGCTCTCTTCGTTGGCCAGTTTGATGCGGTTCACCCGCGTGTCGGCAATCAGCACCTCATTGTAAGTGTCCGTGAGGATATTGGCGGCCAACTGCCAGGTCTGGCCCTGGTCGTACGAGGTATAGAGATTCAGTTCCTTCTCGGTGCGGCCTTCGTTGAACGACACCTTGACCACCCCTTGCGAAAGGACCGGCGATATGACATACGAAGTGCTCTTGAGCATGCGCAGGGCACAATGCGTGCCGTCGGGGATGTAATCGACATTGGTCGAGCACCAAGCATTTTTGTAGCGCCACTCGCCCTGGCCTTCGACCGGGAAGGCGACCTCGCTGGAAGCATCGGCATTGGTGGCGGGATACTGGCTCTTGTCTTCAAAATCCTGCGTGAAATAGGGAATCCGCCAAGGCGTGGTGACCTCGCTGCTGTCGGCCGTGGAGCCGTCGTAACGGGTCACGATCAGGTTGTCGATGTAGACCTGGCCATTGGAGGTGGTGCTCAGGCGGACATAGCGCGCCGAGGCATCATTGATCTCGACCACATGCCTGATCCAGCTCTGGGTATTGGCCTTGAAATTCTCCACCAGGGTCCAGTTGGTGCCGTCGCTGGACACTTCCACATTGGCCTCGCGGTTCTGCACCCAGGCATAATAGAAGAGCGTACCGGCGCCGTCGGCCAGCCGGGGGCTGACAAAACCGGCCTTGTTGCTCAGCTTGAGGCTGTAAGTGCCTTGATAAGCCTGCTCGGTGCTCTGGATGTTCTTGTTGGTGGTCCAGGTGCCGGTCGCAGCCGTTACCGTGGTGGCTGCCGTGCTCCAGGCCTCCTGCTCGAAAGTTTCCATGCGATAGGTGTAGTCCTGGGCGGACAAAGCCGTACTGAGCAGGCAGACAATGGCTGCCAAGGTGATTTTCATCGGGCGGATGGTTTTCATAATCATTGTTTTGAATTGAATGACGATGCCGACATCTTTTCGCCGGCCTAAACGGACAAAATTACAATTTTTTTCTGTGATGATGCGGCAAGAAATGGACAAAAAACCAGAAGGGCGCGATTATTTACATTTTCATGGCCTTCGATTTTGCTTTTCGCTCGGTTTGCATTACCTTGCATGCCTGTATTATCAAACACAAGCATTATGAATCTCTCGAAGAAAATCATCATCACCGTCGCCCCGGTCTGCCACATTGGCAAGAAGATACCCGCCGGCTGCAAGAATCCTCTGACACCGGAAGAAATCACAGAAGATGTGCTCAATTGCGCCGAGGAGGGTGCCTGCATGGTGCACCTGCATACGCGCGACCTGAAGGGCGAACAGACCTTCGACCTGACTGTCTTCCAGCAGACCATCGACATGATCCATGCCCACAGCGACATCATTATCCAGGGCTCCACGGGCGGCCTGTCGTCGCTCAGCCTGGAAGAGCGCTGCGTCTGCCTCAATGTGCCCGATGTGGAGATCGCCTCCCTCAACATGGGCTCGGTCAACTTCGGAGAGACCGTCTATATCAACACCCTGCCCGACATCCGCTATTGGGCCGACCGCATGAAGAAGGCCAACGTCATCCCCGAAATGGAGCTGTTCGACCTGAGCATGGTCGAGACCTGCACCCGGCTGGCCGACGAAGGCGTGCTGCAGCGTCCGCTGCACTACAATTTCTGCCTGGGCCCGGGCAATTCGAGCAATCTCTCGGCCAAAGCAAGTGTGCTGCAATGCCTCCTGTCGCTGGCCGAAAGCGGCAGCTCATGGGGCCTGAACCACGACGCGATGGCCGACCAGTCGTTCCTGGCCTGCGCCGTCGGCATGGGCGCCAACGCCGTCCGTGTGGGATTTGAGGACAGTTTCTACTACGCACCGGGCAAGGTGGCAGCCAACAATGCCGTCCTGGTCAGACACCTGGTGGCCCTCATCCGTCAGATGGGCTACGAGCCCGCCACGGCCGAGGAAGCCCGCATCATGTTAGGCATCAAACGATGAACCATCTTTCCTACTCAACAGTACTGCAGCAATATCCCGAAACCGCGGGTGATTGCCGCAGGGATATCCGCCAGCTGCTCAACCGGCAACGCATCAAGCTGGTGGTCATGGACGACGACCCCACGGGTATCCAGACGGTCCATTCCTGCCGACTGGTGACCGATTGGCAGGCCGACAGCCTCGGGGCCGCCCTGGCTGACGAAGCCCCTTTCTTTTATGTGCTGACCAACACCCGGGCCATGACCCGCGACGAGGCAGCCCGTGTCACTGCTTCGGCCATGCAGGCCGTCGTGGAGGCCAACCGCAAGCAGGGTTTCCGACTGGTGTTCATCAGCCGGAGCGACTCCACGCTGCGCGGCCATTTCCCGCTCGAGACCGACCTGATGGCCCAGGGATTGCGCCACAACGGCCAGGCACTCTGCCCGGTCACCTTCTTTGCCCCGGCCTTTTTGGAAGCCGGCCGCTACACCCTGCTGGGCTGTCACTACCTCAAGGACGGCGACACGTTGATCCCGGTCTCGGAGAGCGAGTTTGCCCGCGATAATGTGTTTGCCTACCATTCGGCTGTGTTGAAAGATTATATCGCCGAGAAACTCGGCACCGATGACTTCTTCTACCGCAACTTGCCCCTGACGGAGTTCCCCGGCCTGACACCGGCCCAGCGGCTGCAGACTTTGGGAAGTTTGATGGATCTGGCCCGCGCCGAAAGCCGTCCGGCCTACATCAGCGTGGACGCCCTGCGCTACAGCGACCTGCAGGCTTTTGCCCTGACGCTGCTGGAGTGGATGGGCTCTCACGACGAGGCGGTGGTGATCCGCAGCTCTTCCTCGCTGCCCAAGGCCATGAGCGGCATCGACGACCGGCCCCTGCTGGGTCGCGAGGATTTTGTGGGCAAGGATGCCGTTTCGGCTCCGGGACTGTTCATCGTCGGTTCCCATGTCAAGAAATCGACCGCCCAGCTCAACGCCCTGCTCAAATGCCAGGGCACGGTGGGCATCGAACTGGACATCCGCAGCATCCTGGACCATCCGCAAGAGCTGTCCGACGAGGTGCAGGCCCGGCTCAAGGACCTGGCCGCCCAAGGACTCTGCCCGGTGGTCTATACCTCGCGTCAGGAAGTGCGGCTCGACAATGCCGACGAACGGCAGCGGCTGGGCCAGCAGGTATCGGATTTCCTGGTGTCGATCGTGAGCCATTTGAGCTATCGGCCCTCCTGGCTGGTGGCCAAAGGGGGCATCACTTCGCACGACATCCTCACCAAGGGCCTCCGCGTACGCACCGCCCAGGTGATGGGTCAGATCCTTTCGGGCGTGCCTTGCCTTCGCACCGCCCAGGATGCCGCCATTCCCCGCCTGCCCTACGTCATTTTTCCCGGCAACGTCGGAGAGGAATCCTCCCTGGCCCAGGTCTTCGAAAAACTACGGTAAGAATCAGGGCAGCAGCTGCGGCCAGCCGTCGGGAGTCCAGCCCACGGAGCGCTGGATAAGCAGGGCGGCACCGTTTTGCGTGGCGCTGTAGCCGTGACAGATGAAGATGTCCTGGCCGTCGAAATTGTAAACGGCGCAATGCCCTGCGGCTTCCCATTCCTTTTTGTCGCCTTCCAGGAAAAGAGTACCGCCGCCCTTGGCCATATCCAAGCCTTCATGGTCGAGGTAGGGACCGTCCACTTGTCTGCTGCGGCCCACAGCCACCCGGTAGTTGCTTTGGGCGCCCCGGCAACAGTAGTCCCACGACACAAACAGATAATAATAGCCGTCGTGTTTGAAAATGAAGGGCGCCTCGATGGCGTTCGTCCCCGCGTAGCGCGAAGTGGGATTGGGCTCCGACGGGGTGAAGCCGGGATCGTAGCGGCGGGCGATGGTACGGGGCCGTTCGCCTGCAGCGATATGCATGGTGGAATCGAGCCGGGCCATCTGGATGCCGTCCCAGAACGAGCCCCAGACCAACCAAGGCTGGTCGGAACCGTCGATGACAAAGTTGGGATCGATGGCATTCCAATTGTCGCGATGCTCGCGCGAAGAGACTATGCAACCCTCGTCTTTCCACAGACCGGCGCCAAGAGAGCGGCTGCTGAGCAATCCGATGGCCGAGCCGTTCCGCCCGAAAGACGAGCAACTGTAGGCCATCCACCAGCGTCCATGCCAACGGATGATGTCGGGTGCCCAGACATGACTGTCGAAGCGGGGCACGGAATCGGTGGTCCAACCCGGAATGACCGACATCACCGGCCGGCGCGTCACAGTCCATGTCTGCCGGTCGCTTGAGGTCATTTGCTGGATACCCATGCCGGTGGCAAACAGATAATAGGTATCGCCGTCCTTGGCCATGACGGGGTCATGGACCGAAGGCTGTCCGGTCTGGTAGGATTCACTCCTTGGCCGTTGGCGTTGCTGGGCGACAGCCGTCAGGCAAACACCCAAGACGGCCATGACAAGAAGAAAGGCGATCTTTTTCATAGTCGATAGTTTCCGGCGATTATTCAAAAAATGTCAGGCCCGGGGTTCCTCGTCTTTGATGATGGTCTGGGTGGGATCGATGAAGAAGAACAGGATGGCGCTGATGATGAGCATGGCGGCGATGAGGTAGAGCGGCAGGTTGTAGTTGCCCGAGGCGCTGACCAGATAGCCGAAGATGGTGGCGCAGACAAAGCCCCCCAGGTTGCCGGCCGTGTTCATGGCCCCAGAAAGGGCACCGGCGTATTTCTTGCCCAGGTCGATGCAGAGGGCCCAGGCGCTGGGCAGCATCAGGTCGATGATGCCGAAGCAGAGCGACAGGAACACGAAGACCTGCATCTTGCCGGGGATGAAGGCAGCCAGGAACATGCAAACGGCTGAGATGACCAGCGCGGCCGAACCCACAGCCTTGCGGCCTACCTTCAGCCCATATTTGGCCGTCAGGCGGTCGGTGATGTAGCCACCGGAGATATTGCCCACCATGCTCAGGACAAAGGGCACAGCGATGGCATAGGTGAGCTGTGATTTCTCAAAGCCACGGCCCAGTTCCATGAAAGTGGGGAACCAGGAGAAGAAGAACCAGCTGCCGAAAGCGTAGAAGAAATACATGCTCAGGATGAGCCAGAACTGCTTTGAAGAGAAGAACTGACGCCAGGGGATGCGGAGCTTTTCCGTGACCTGGGCCTTCATGACCGGAGCCTCCTCCATTTCCTCGCGGCTGATGCCACGCATCTGGGAAGGATGGTTGCGATAGAACAACAGCCAGACCAGGGCCCAGACCACGCCGACGGCACCCAGGATGTAGAAGGCTGTGCGCCAGCCCATGTGGGTGACGATGGGAATCACCACGAAAGGTGTGAGGGCACCGCCCATACGGGTAGCCGCCCAGATGAAGCCCTGGGCCTTGCCCACCTGGTTCTTGGGAATCCAGCGGCTGATGACACCTGTCGAGCAGGGAGAAGAACCGGCCTCGCCCACTCCGAACATGAGGCGCACCAGCAGCAGGCCGATGAAACCCTGGGCCATGCCGGTGAAGATGGTGAAAGCCGACCACCAGAGCACAATGAGGGTGAGCACGCTGCGGTGTCCGCGTTTGTCGCCCCAGGCGCCCATGGGAATCTGCATCAGTCCATAGGAAAGGATGAAGGCGCTCAGAATCCAGCCCCATTGGTCGGGCGAGATGTTCAAATCGCGCATGATGTCCGAACCGGCCACACTGATGTTGATACGGTCCAGGAAGGTGACGACGCCCAACAGGACGAGCATCGCCAGTATCAAGGTTCTTTTCTTGACAGCCATGGCTTACAATTGAGATTACAACATGCCTTTTTCCTGCAGGAATTTCTTGAGACCCTGCACACCGGAAACGGGGCTGGAGAGCACCGGCTTGCCGGTGATTTCACTCAGTTTCTGCTCCATGCGGGCCATCGAACCCTGGGCCAGGACAAAGAGGTCGACCTGGTCGGCGATCTTTTCGGCGGCTTCGCGGATGAGACGGTCGTGGGTCTCCCCATCGCCCGACTGACCGGCCTGGAAAGCCCCCTTGGCCAGGCCATCGACCAGCACGACTTGTCTGCCGGCTTCGCGGGCGGCACGTTCAAGCAACCGGCGGGTCGGGTCGAGTGTGGTGGGCAGCGTGGAGATCACGGCAATGCGCTTTGCCGAATTGACGGCTTTCACAGCCATGGGATAGTCGATGCGGAACACGGGGATCGGGGCGATTTCATTGCCCAGGTCGGCGATGTCGCCCACCGAAGAGCAGCAGTTGAACACCACATCGGCACCGCTGTCGGCAGCCGTCAGGTAATAACCCAGCAAACGGCGGCGCACGGCCGGGGTCACCTTGTCGTTGGCGATGACCTCCTGGATGAGGGTGTCATCGGCGATATGGTTTAACTTCACTTCGGGGAGGTACTCCTTGAAAATCTTGGTCAGCGGTTCGACCAGGGCCATGGCGGTATGCACGGCAACAACTCTAATCATAGCGGTAAGTATTATAAGTTTTCAGACAATTCTGTGGTCCCAAAGGTAAGGAATGAGAGTGGCAAAACAAAATTTATTTTGGGATGGCAGTCTGCCAAATTATACCTATCTTCGCGCTATCGGGGCAAGCCCCTCTGACAACCCTTTATCATGCTCGAAGAGAGACAGTTGCATATCAACAGAATAATGCAGAAAATGCAGGAGAGCCAGGTCGGTGCCTGCCTGGTGTCCACCCCGGTCAACACCTATTACGTGTTGGGTCGGATCATCAACGGCTACACCTATCTCGATGTGGACGGCCACCTGCTGGTTTTTGTCCGCCGGCCGGCCGATTTGAAGGCCTCAGACCTGGACGTGGCCGATGACTGTTTCTTTCCTGTCCGCAAACCAGAACAACTGCCCGCCCTGCTGGCCGAAAAGGGGCTGTCGCAGCCTTCCACCCTGTGGATAGAGGGCGAAGAGATGCCTCAATCGCAATGGGCCCGGCTCAGCGCCTGTTTTGCCTCTTCCAGGATACTCAACGGCAGCCACGCCCTGCGCCAGGCCCGCAGTGTCAAGACTGCCCGGGAACAGCAGCTGCTGCGTGAGTCGGCCCGCCTGCACGAGGCTGTCTATCGCCGCATCCCGGAGGTGTTCCGGCCGGGCATGACCGAAAGAGAACTGGTGGTCGAAATCGAGTACCTGATGCGCAAAGGCGGCTGCCTGGGACTGTTCCGCACTTATGGCAACGACATGGAGGCCCACATGGGCAGCCTGTTGAGCGGTGACAATGCCGCCGTGAGCTCGCCCTACGATTTCGCCCTGGGCGGGGCCGGCCATCCTTCCAATCCCATCGGCGCTACCGACACCCCCATCCGCGAAGGGCAGAGCATCCTCATCGACATGTGTGGCAACTTTACCGGCTATATGGACGACCTGAGCCGCTGCTACAGTGTGGGGCGGCTGTCAGAGGCTGCCTACCGCGCTCACCAGACCGCCCTCGAGGTGCAGGCTTTCATTCAGGAGCAACTCCGTCCGGGCAACGTCTGCGAGGATATTTACAACGGCGCCCTCGACATTGTCCGACGCGCCGGACTGGCCGACCGTTTCATGGGCAAGGCCCAGCAGGCCCACTTCGTCGGACACGGCACCGGGCTGGTCATCAACGAGCTGCCGGTGCTGGCACCCAAGATGAAAGATGTGCTGCAGGCCGGCATGGTGCTGGCTGTCGAGCCCAAAATCATCATCGACGGCGTAGGGGCTGTCGGCACGGAAAATACCTTCATCGTCACGGAGCAGGGCGGCGACAAACTCGCCACTCTCCCGGATGAGATTGTTGATTTACTGGATTATTAATCATTTATGAGAAAAGCCACAGCTTCCTTCAAACCGTCGCGGCAAGCCGCGACCTCCCTCCCAACGGCCAATAGGCCGTCGGGCCCCTCCCTTTATGGCGGAGCCATGACCTCCTTGGCGCTCGAAAGAGCAAACGCGTTTGCTCTTTGCTCGCTTATGCGTCGGTTCCCCGAGCCGAGGGTGGCACGGGTTTTCAGCGATGATGTGGCTTTTCCATCAATAGTCAATTATAGTAATGTCCAAAAACGATTTCGCTTCCCGTCATATCGGGATTTCCGAGCAAGACCAGGCAGTGATGCTGGCCAAGATCGGAGTCAAGAGCCTTGATGAGCTCATCGACAAAACCCTGCCTGAAGATATCCGGCTGCCTGAGTTGCCCGACCTGCCCGAGGCCCTCACCGAAGAAGAGTTTGCCCGGCGCATCGAAGAACTGGCAGCCATGAACCGCTGCTACCAAAGCTATATCGGCCAAGGCTGGTATGGTACCCATACACCCGCCGTCATCCAGCGCAACATCCTGGAGAACCCGGTCTGGTACACTTCCTACACCCCTTACCAGGCGGAGATTTCCCAGGGAAGGCTGGAAGCCCTGTTTGTATTCCAGACCATGGTCTGCGAGCTGACCGGACTCAACCTGGCCAACTGCTCCCTGCTCGACGAAGCCACCTCAGCTGCCGAAGCGGCCATGATGATGTTCAACCTCAGAAGCCGCGCCCAGGAGAAAGACGGTGTCTGCCGCCTGTTTGTCGACCGTGCCGTTTTTCCGCAGACCAAGGCCGTGCTGCGCACCCGCTGCAGTGAACAGGGCATCGTCATCTGCGAAGGCGACTATGCCGCCTTCCAGCCCAGTGCCGACTATTTCGGTGCCATCGTCCAGTATCCCAATGCCGACGGCAACATCGAAGACTATCGTGATTTCTGCGAGCAGGCACACGCCGCCGGGATGAAAGTGGCCGTGGCTACCGACCTGATGGCCCTGGTGCTGCTCAACACCCCGGGCAGCTGGGGGGCCGACATCGCCTTCGGTTCGGCCCAGCGCTTCGGTCTGCCCATGGGCTACGGCGGTCCGACTGCCGCCTTCTTTGCCGCCAAGGACGAATACAAGCGTTTTCTGCCCGGCCGCATCATCGGCCTGTCCAAAGACAACCACGAGAGACCTGCCTACCGCCTGGCCCTGCAAAGCCGCGAACAGCACATCAAGCGCGAGAAAGCCACTTCAAATATCTGCACCGCTTCGGCCCTGATGGCCGACATGGCCGCCCTGTATGCCGTCTGGCACGGTCCTGAAGGGCTCAAGGACATTGCCGCCACCATTCACGGCAAAGCCTCCTACCTGGCCGATGCCCTCGAGGTCTATGGCTACACCCAGGAAAACAATGCCTTCTTCGACACACTCAAAATAGGCCTGCCCGAAGGGCTGACAGCGGCCCACCTCAAGAAGGTCACCGAATCCTACAGGTTGAACCTGCATTATTTTGCCGACGGCAAAGTGGGCATCAGCCTGGACGAGACCACCGACGAGGCCGCCCTGGGAAGCCTGATCGAAGCCCTGGCCGCCGCCGTGGACAACGCTCCCGTACCTGTGGAGGAAGAAGATTGGCGGAACATCTGCTCGCTCGACGACAGCTACCTGCGCCAAGACGAGTTCATGCCGCAGGCCATCTTCCACAGCTATCACAGCGAGACAGACATGATGCGCTATATCAAGCGCTTGGAAAACAAGGACATCTCCCTGACCCACTCCATGATACCCCTGGGCAGCTGCACCATGAAGCTCAATGCCGCCGCCGAGATGCTGCCGTTGAGCCGACCCGAATTCGCAGCCCTGCATCCACTGGCACCCCAATCGCAGGCCAAGGGCTACCTGACCATGATCGAAGAGGTGAGCCGGATGCTCTGCTCGCTGACGGGTTTCGAGGCCTGCTGTCTGCAGCCCAATTCCGGAGCTGCCGGTGAATATGCCGGTCTGCGGGTGATCCGTGAGTATCTGAAGGCCCAGGGACAGGAACAGCGCCGGCTGATCATGATTCCCGACTCGGCCCACGGCACCAATCCGGCCAGCGCCCACCAGGCCGGCTTCGACATTGTCCATGTCTGCTGCGACAGTCAAGGTAACATCGACGTCGAGGACTGGCAGGCCAAGGCCCGGGAAAATGCCGATCATTTGGCCGGCTGCATGATCACCTACCCTTCGACCCACGGCATTTTCGAGCCCCAGATCAGACGGCTCTGCCAGATTGTCCACGACAACGGCGGTCTGGTCTATATGGACGGGGCCAATATGAACGCCCAGGTAGGGCTCACCTCGCCGGGCTATATCGGTGCCGACATCTGCCATCTGAACCTGCACAAGACCTTTGCCATGCCTCACGGCGGCGGCGGTCCGGGCATGGGTCCCATCTGCTGCAACAAAAAACTGGCTTCCTATATGCCTGTCTATCATCTTGACCGGGCCAAAGGCATAACCGTGGCAGCCGCGCCCTATGGCAATGTCATGCTGCTGCCCATCACCTATGGCTATCTGCTCATGATGGGCGCCGAAGGACTGCGCCGGGCCACCGAGGCCGCCATCCTCAATGCCAACTACATGGCCGCCTGCCTGAAAGACCTTTACGGCATCTATTATACCGGTGCCAAGGGCTATGTGGGACATGAACTGATCCTCGACTGCCACCGCTTCAAAGAAACGGGTATCGACGACGGCGACATCGCCAAGCGCCTGATGGATTTCGGGTTCCACGCCCCCACCCTGTCCTTCCCGGTACACGGCACCCTGATGATCGAGCCCACCGAAAGCGAAAGTCTGGCCGAGATGGATCGTTTCATCGAAGCCATGAAGACCATTTGGGCAGAAATCCAGGCAGTGGCCGAAGGCCGCAGCGACGCGCAGGACAATCCGCTCAAGAACGCGCCTCATCCCGAGTATGAGCTCACGGCCGACGAGTGGACGCACAGCTATCCCCGCAGCCAGGCAGCCTATCCTCTGGACTGGGTGCGCGACAACAAGTTCATGATTCCTGTGGGCCGGGTGGACAACGCCTACGGTGACCGCAACCTGGTGGCCACTATGGCCTGAAAACTGACATTCTGTCGAATCATAGCGTCAGAAAGCTGCCTTTTGTGGCAGCAATATGAGTAATTGCCCTCTGTGGCAAGGTTTTTGCATGTGGTTTTGCCAACACGATTGATTATGAGCAAGAACAAGAAGAATAAAACAAACGAAAAGCCCCTGAACGAGCCTCAGAACGCCTCCACTCAGGAACAGAAGCGGGAAAACCCGAAGACAGGGAAACAGCAGCCTGCCGCCGAGCCGGATCCCACCGCCAAGGAACTGGAAGAACTCAAAGAAAAATATGCCCAGCTCAACGACTCCTACCTGCGCAGCCGGGCCGAATTTGAAAACTTTCGCAAGCGCTCGCTGAGCGAGAAGGCGGAGCTCATCAAGAACGGCGGCGAAAAAGTCCTGGTAGATCTGCTGCCTGTCATCGACGACTTCGAGAGAGGGTTGGCCGCCATGGACAAAGCTGAAGACGTCGCTGCCTTGAAAGAAGGCATGAACATCATCTATAGCAAGATACAGAGTTTCCTCAAGCGGAACGGTGTCGAGCCCATCGAGACCAAGGACCAGCCGTTCAATACCGATCTGCACGAAGCCATCGCCATGATTCCGGCTCCGCAGGAAGACATGAAAGGCAAGGTGATCGACTGCACCCAGAAGGGGTATTATCTCAACGAGAAAGTGATACGTTTCGCGAAAGTGGTAGTGGCCAACTGACCGCAGAAGGAGTAAAAGATATATGGCAGAAAAAAGAGATTACTACGAAGTGCTTGGCGTTGACCGCAACGCCTCGGACGAAGACATCAAGAAAGCCTACCGCAAGAAAGCCATCCAGTATCACCCCGACAAGAACCCCGGTGACAAGGAGGCAGAAGAAAAATTCAAGGAAGCGGCGGAAGCTTACGAGGTGTTGAGCAACCATGAAAAACGGCAGCGTTACGACCAGTTCGGACATGCCGGTCTGAATGGAGCGGCCGGCGGCGGTTTCAGCGGCGGCGGTTTCTCCATGGAGGATATTTTCTCCCAGTTCGGCGACATCTTCGGCGGCCATTTCGGCGGCTTCGGCGGTTTCGGCGGTTTTGGCGGCAGCCGTGGCGGACAACGGGTGAACCGGGGTTCCGACCTGCGCGTCAAGGTCAAACTTACGCTGAAGGACATCGCCAACGGCGTCGAGAAAAAGATAAAGGTACGCAAGCAGGTGGCCTGCGAACACTGTCACGGCACAGGGACCGAAGGCGGCAACGCCTACAAGACCTGCCCCACCTGCCAGGGCAAAGGTGTCATCAACCGCATCTCGAACACCATCCTGGGCCGCATGCAGACCCAGAGCGTCTGTCCCGACTGTCAGGGCGAAGGCAAGATCATTGTCAACAAATGTCCCGAGTGCCACGGCGACGGTGTTGTCGTCAAGGAAGAGATCATCACCATCAATATCCCGGCCGGTGTTTCCGAAGGCATGCAGCTGACGGTGAGCGGCAAGGGCAATGCTGCCCGCCGCGGCGGCGTGAACGGCGACCTGTTGGTATTGATCGAGGAAGTGCCCGACAAGGAGTTGATCCGTGAAGACAACGACTTGATATACAACCTGCTGCTGAGCTTCCCCACGGCGGCTTTGGGCGGCACGGTCGAGATTCCGACCATCGACGGCAAGGTCAAGGTCAAGATCGATCCGGGGACCCAGCCGGGCAAGGTGCTCCGTCTGCGGGGCAAAGGCCTGCCCACCGTCAATCGCTACGGCAACGGCGACCTGCTGGTGAACATCAGTGTGTATATCCCCGAGAATCTGAGCCGGGACGAGAAAAAACAGATCGAGGCCATGGGCCAGTCGGAGAATTTCAAA
Source organism: Bacteroidales bacterium (assembly GCA_017446025.1). GTDB lineage: Bacteria > Bacteroidota > Bacteroidia > Bacteroidales > UBA1402 > UBA1757. The sequence continues at coordinate 35,889 of JAFSRR010000091.1, forward strand.
ACCTCTCCCAGCCTGAGCCAGAAGATCTTCTCACACTTCCGGAATTTGTTTGATTAAAAAGGCTTTCTGAGTCGACTCTCAGCCGATATAGGTTTCCAACAAGGTAGCCTTGGGCTGGGGCAACAGAGAATAATCGGCCAAGGCGGCCGGTACGAGGACGGTCTCTCCACGACGGAGGACCGTTTCTTTTTGTTCCTCTCCAGCCAGCAGGCGGACACTGCCCCCGATGCAGATGCAGATGACGAAACTGCCCAGGTGGCGCAAATCACGATGCAGCGCCCTTGTTCCCGTCGCTGCATTCAACTCCAACAAGTTGGTGGTGAAATAAGGACAGTCGGCCAGGGTCACTGCCTGGTTTTCGACCCGCTCGTAACGGATGCGGCTGTCGGTGTTGCGCCGGTAGTCGAGCACTTCGGCGGCCAGGGCGGTATGCAATTCACGACGCTGTCCGTTGGCATCGACCCGGTTGTAGTCGTACAGACGGTAAGTGTAGTCGGAGCTTTGCTGGATTTCGGCCAACAGCAGGCCCTTGCCAATGGAGTGCACACAGCCCGGATGAATAAAGAAAGCATCCCCGGGTTGCGGCTGTTCCCGATGCAGCACTTCCTCGATGCTGTCGTCGGCGATACGGCGCTTGTACTGGGCCAGGTCGATATCCTCGGAGAAACCTGTCACCAGCCGGGCACCGGGCTCGCAGGAGAGCACATACCACATCTCGGTCTTGCCTTTGGCCGAAGCGCCGTGGTTGCTGCGGGCCGCTTTGTCGTCGGGATGGACCTGCACCGACAGATCCTGCTTGGCATCGATGAACTTGATGAGCAAGGGAAATTCATTGCCAAATCGAGCCTGAACTTTCGTCCCCAACAAGCCTGTGGCATCTGCTGCAATCAGTTCGCTGAGCGAACGGCCTTTCAGGGCCCCCTCGCTCACCACGGACACATGGCCTTCGAGCTGGGAGATCTCCCAACTTTCGCCTATGCCGTCGCGCTTTTCGGGCAACGATTTGTAGGAGCAGATTTTGTCTCCGCCCCAGATGACTTGCTTCAGTATCGGTTCAAATTTCAGTGGATACCACATGGAGTTCAGGCTGTTAGGTAATGATTATGGCTGGGGGACGGCCAGCACCTTGCCGTGGTCTTTGACCACCTGCTCTTTCCATTTATCGTTGTAAGGCTCCTGGATGGGCGAGGCCGGAATGCTCTTGGAATAGCCATTGTTCTGGAAACTTCCGTCTGGATTCTGACGTTTGATGTTGCCGTCGATATATTTCACGAGCAGGTATTTGTCCAGTTCTTTCCAGCGACGGAAAAGCTGTCGGGCGGCATAAGACGAAAAACCGTTCAGGAAGGCTGCCTGGCCACCGCTCTGACTGTCACGGTCAATATCCTTGACGCGCTCCATCATAGCCCTTTCGTGGGCATCGATCACCTCGCGCACCTCGGCACCGATCTTGTCGTAGCGCAGATAAGCCAGCTGGGCGATGCGGCTCACGGTCCAGTACATCGAATTGTCGGAATACTCAATCAATGAGCCGTTGCCCTGACGATAGGGTTCCGGAACTTCCTTGAGGCAAGTGTAGAAGGGGCTGAGCGGCGAAGTGCCGGCATCATCGACACCGAACCAATAGATACCGGCCGGATGCCAGTTGCGGCTCTGGGATACAAACCACCAGCCTGTCTGCTGGGTGGCGATGGCGCGCTCGTTGAGATAGCGCTTGCCTTCGTATTCAAATTCCATCGGACGCCAACGGTAAGGCAGGCCGCTGCCACCGGCGCCGATATCCTGGGTCATATCCATGGGCGTACCCTCGTAATGGTCGCGCATCATGTCGGCCAGGTCCTTGGCGGTGAGTTTGCGGACGGGCTTGACATAGAGGGGCATGTGATTCTTCAAGTCGTAGCCCATGGCATAATCCACATAGGCGTCCATGCCGGAGGCAAAACGGTTGAAGAACGACCACACGCGGGCTTCGCAATAGCGGGCGCCACCGAAATCGAGCGGATTGTAGACATCGCAGAAACTGAACTCTTCATCGCGTCCCGAGAAGATGCCCTGCTGGCGGGCATGCTTGATGACATCCTTGGCATAAAGGCAATTGTCCGGGTCGTTGAAATCGATGGTGGTGATACGGGACTGGTTGGCATGGGCGGAGATGCAGCCGTCGGGGATGCGCTTGGCCACCCAAACAGCCCCCCGGTTCAGATTGACTCCCTTTTTGTTGTATTTCGGGGCCTTGCCGATGATTTCCATGATCCAGGCCTCGTTGGCGTCGGCGATCGAAAAGGACTCGCCTTCCGAAGCATAGCCGTAGCGTTGCATCAAATCGTCGATGACATGGATGGCCTCGCGGGCCGTACGCGAACGCTGCAGGGCCACATAGATCAGTGAACCGTAGTCCATGATGGCCGTCGAGTCGTAGTATTCACGGCCGCCGTAGGTGGTCTCGCCAATCACCACCTGGTGTTCGTTCATATTGCCCACCACCGAATAGGTATGGGCCACCTGAGGGATCTCGCCCAGGTATTTGCCCGTGTCCCATTCATAGATCTTGAGCATGGTGCCGGCCGGATAGTCGGCCGCCGGACGGAAATAGAGCTCCCCGTACAACTGATGGGAATCGGCGGCATAGGTCACCATGACCGAGCTGTCGGCCGAAGCCCCGCGGGTCACAATCAGGTTGGTACAGGCCCACAGGGGGATTCCTCCGCTGCAAAGCAGCACCAGAAGGGAGATAAGGATGGTTTTCTTCATAATCTGTTCATAATTATTGGTTCCACGACTCCGACAGATAGCGTTCACGGGCCAAATGCCCGATGGCTTCCAGGGCCGGAGCCTCCCAAACGGCCACCTCGGTCTGCCAGTGACGGCAGCAGGCCTGGACAAAGATATTGAAAAAATCCTTTGCTGCCATATCCGAAGGCAGATATTGCCTGAGATTGGTCACGGGCGAAGGCACCGAAGCGACTTTGCAGCGACAACCGCCGACAACCGCTTGCGGCCGCCGGTCCAGCCCGAGCGCCCGGTGGAGCGCCTCCAAATCGGTGTCGTAGAGCAAGGTGCCATGGTGCAATTCACGGGTCTTCGTCACATGGGTGGCTGTTCCCGATATCTTGGCTCCGCCGATCCACAAATCCTTGCGAGGGCCCTTGTTTACCGACAGGCCCAGGCTTGCCAGGATTTCGATGACAGGTTCCAGGAAACTGCCGTCCAGGGCGGAGCGTCCCGTCTGGCGGTCGCCCACAAAACAATAGTTCAGATTACCCTCGTCGTGATAGACGGCTCCCCCGCCCGACATACGGCGCACGATAGCCACGCCGTGGGCGGCGCACCAGGCCTCATCCACTTCGCTGGCCCGGTCCTGGTTGCGTCCCAGGACGACCGACGGCCGGTTGACATAGAGCAACAGGCACTCATCGCCGCCTTGCAGCAGATACTCTTCGGCTGCCAGGTTCCAGGCGGAATGGTCGTAGGGGCTGACAAGGATGATCATTTCACATTGAAAGCCACACGCAATTCCTCAATCTCGTTGTCCCCGATGGGACAGAGCGGGCCGATGGCAGAAGCCATCACCAGCGAGTTGGCGCTGAATTCGGCCACTTCCAGGTAGTCGAAGGTCTGCATCAGGCGGTCGCCCGTCACGATCACACAGTCGTTCTCGACCAACAGGGCCCGGTGCTTGGCAAACATGGCCGCCACCTTGTCGACCGCCTTGTAGTGGTCGCCGAAGGGGATGTTGGGCATGTCCTGCAGGAAGATCCAGCTTTCGGGAATGGTGCGGACATCGAATTTCTTGCCCGTCACGGCAAAGGCCATCAGGTGGGGCGACTGGGTGGAGATGATGGAGTTGATATGCGGATTCTCCTGATAGATACGATAGTGGAGGGCCACCGAGCGACTGGGCGTCTTGCCGGCCTCGGCCATGCCGTCGCGCACCTGCACGATGTCTTCGGGCTGGATGTCCCAGCGCGGCACATTGGGTGTGGTGATCAGGAAATCGTTGCCCCGCCAGCGGCACGACACGGTGCCGTAGGTCGAAATCATCAGCCCCTGGTTGCAGGAGCGGTGGATCACGTTGCACATTTCCGTGCGGATGGCCCGTTCGTCGGAAGGATAGCTCACATCCATATAGTGGGGGATGTGGTGCGGGATGCAGGAATTGAAGTCGGCAATCTGGGAATCAGCCAGCGACTTGGGCTTGCCGATATGACCGGCATTGACCAGCGTGCGGCAGCAGAATTCCAAGGTCTCGAAGCGCTCGTAGGCATCCATCATGTCGGTGCCGCCCAGCACCACGCCGTGGTTTTCGAGGATCACAGCCTTGTATTTCTCATTCTTGAAGACCTCGGCGATGACATTGCCCAGCTCCTGGCTGCCCGGACAGGCATATTTGGCGTAGCCGATCTCACCGCAGATGTTCTTGGCCTGGGGGATGATGTTGGTGTTGGGGATCTGCCGGGCGATGCTGAAGGCCACCAGCCCCGGCGGATGGGCGTGGATGACGGCTTTGATTTCGGGCCGGGTCTCGTAAATGGCCTTGTGGAAGGGATATTCCGACGAGGGCTTGTGCGGGCCGACGATGGTGCCGTCTTTTTTCACACAGACGATGTCCTTGGGAGTCAGTGTGCCTTTGTCGATAGCCGAAGGGGTGACCCAGATGTCGCCGTTGTCGTCGCGGATGGAGATATTGCCACCCGAGGTTGTGGTCATGCCACTGCGGTAGATGCGGCCGATGATGATGTTGATTTGCTCGGCCGGATGCATCAAAGTAGTATCTAACTGTCTCATTCTATGTTGGATTTCAATTGTTCAAAAAAAGCCCATTGCACGATGCCGGAGGCAACGGACACGTTCAGGGAATGCTTGGTGCCGAACTGGGGAATCTCCACGCAGCCGTCGCAGGCATCCACCACCGCCTGCTGCACCCCCTTGACTTCATGCCCCAGCACCACGGCATACTTGCGGGAGGGATCCAGTTGCAACTGGTCCAGGAGAATGCTGCCATGGGCCTGCTCCACGGCATAGAGCACATAGCCGGCGGCTTTCAGGTCGTTGACCGCCTTGAGCGTGTCGGCCTCATAGCTCCAGGCCACTGTCAGCTCGGCACCCAGGGCCGTCTTGTGGATTTCGGGATGCGGCGGCTGGCAACAGATGCCGCAAAGCACCACCCTGTCCACCCGGAAAGCGTCGGCCGTGCGGAACACGGCGCCCACATTGTGCTGGCTGCGGACATTGTCGAGCACCACAACCAGGGGAATCTTGACCGACTGTCGGAAATCTTCCTGCGACAAACGGTTCATTTCCAAAATGCTCAGCTTCTTCATAGTGGCTTTGGGCAGCATGACTGCTTCTCACGCAAAGATAGTGAATAAAATCCGGAATCACCCCGCGTGAAGGAGAAATGATGAATCCTTGCCTACTTCCAGTGGCTGTCCAGAAAGGCGATACGGTCGGCGAACCACTTTTTGAGCGTGGCGATTTCTTCTTCGTAGCTTGAAACACGGTAGGCAGCGAACATTCCGGCGCCACCTCCTCCGAAGCCGCCGAAATCCATACCGCCGCCGGGAGCGCCGAAGCCTCCGAAGCCCATTCCGGGGCCTCCGAAGCCGTTACGGCCTCCTTGGCCCTGACGGTCGGATTCATCGATCAGCAAATCGGGGTATTTGGCATACTGACGATCCTTGGCCTCGGCCAACAGGAGAGCGTGCTCATCGATATACCTGTTGATATTGTCGATACTGAGTGTTCCCTGGCGGAGCTCTTTCCAACGTGCCACGACTTTGGCCATGAAGGCGGGATCCTCGGTGAGCCGTTTCCACATGGCGGGCGTGGGATTGGTCTCGCCGCCTTCATAGACCCAGGCATCGATCTTGTCGGCATTGCAGAAATTGCAGTTGCCATAGGCCAGGTTGTAGTCCCAGACCGTGCCGGCATGGAGTTTGCCGCCCGTGCCGTCCTCCTTTTGCTTGGTTTTGAAAAAGTAGGTGCTGCGTTTCAAACCGTCGGCATTCAGACTGAGTTCGGTGTGGATGAAATAGTCCACGAAAGAGGAGACACTGATGTACTTGGCATAGCCGCTGTCGGGGTCGGCGAAGCCCTCGCTCTGGATGACTCGCTCGACTGTCTTGACATAGCTGCTGATATATTCCTGCTGCTCGGGGGTGATCTTGTCGGGTTTGGGATAATAATAGGTCCACACCACCTGATTGAAGTTCCCGCCGAAGCCTTCAAAACCACTGAACCGGCCACCGCCAAAGCCGGCAAAAGCGCTGTCGCCCCAGGCTTCAAAAGGATTGAAACCACCGCCGAAGCCGCCGAAATCGAATCCGCCTTCACCGAATCCACCGAAATTGCCACCACCGAAGCCGCCGCTCCGGTTGATGATGCCGGGGACCTCCGAAGTGAAAGAGGGTTCCCCTTCATCGGGCGGGTCGATGCGCACGATATAGCCGCCCGTCAGTTCCCGGCCGCTGTTGTCTTCGGGTTTGAGCTTGGCTATGTCCAAGCGGTTTTCGCCCCGCTTGATTTTTTCGCAAAGGATGTAAACACCGATGTAACGACCGTTCATCACCACCTCGCAATAGCGGTTGCGGGGCGCCCAGTGGCCCATTTCGCGCCAAAGGTCGAAGGCAAAGGGGTCGCGCATCATGGAAATGTCGTTATAGGGAGCCAGCAGCACCCAGTCGTTATCGGCGGGCATGCCCAGCAATTCGACATCCAGGTCTTTGCCGTCTTCAGTTTTCGTCTCGAAAGTGAAGCGCTTCTGCTCGAAAAACAGCGACGAGTTGCCACGCAGCTTGATACCGATGTAGCCGTCATAGCCCCGGGCTTTGTCGGTGAGGTGGTTGCGTTTGCCCTTTCCGTTGTCGATGATCTTCATCCTTGCCAGGGACTTTTCCTTGTTGGTCAACAACCGGCCTTCCGTATCAATCAGGACAATGGGCAGGTTGGATGAAGTAAACGCAACTTCATTGCGCGAAGACGCGGGATCATACTCGACACCCATGCCGAAACCGCCGGGGAAACCGCCTCCCGGAAATCCGCTGGGAAAACTGTCGGGGAAGCCTTCCGGGAATCTTCCGAAGAATCCACCCGGAAACATATTGGACAGACTGTCCATGGAAAAACCGCCGGGGAAGCCGCCTCCCGGAAATCCGTCGGGAAAGCCACCTCCAGGAAAGCCGCCGAAACCAGGGAACTGTGCAAAACCGGAAGCCGGCAGCCATAGTGCGATGGTCAATAGCAGCGCTTTAATGTTCGTTGATTTCATAATCAGAATCGTTTCTTTTTCGAGGACTTTCAGTACAAAAGTACCACAAAGTTTCGCTCCGTCAAATAATAATGCCGACTAAGGTTGCACTTGCATTTCTTTGCTTTATCTTTGTCGCATCATTCAAACAAAAAAAATCATGGAACTGGTTGAACGATTTCTGAACTATGTGACCTACGACACTCAGTCGAACGAGGAGACCGACTTGACACCGAGTACTCCCGGACAAATGGCCTTTGCCAAGGTGCTCGCCGAAGAATTGAAATTCATCGGACTTCAGGACGTGGTCCTGGACGACTACGGCTACCTGATGGCCACCCTGCCGGCCAACACCGACGAGAAAAGGCCGGTGGTCGGATTCATCGCCCACATGGACACCAGCCCCGACATGTCGGGCCGCAAGGTGAAACCCAGAATCGTCAAAAACTACGACGGTGACGAGATTGTGCTCGACGCCGAGGACAACATCATCCTGTCGCCGGCCCAGTTCCCCGAGCTCAAGCAGTTCGTGGGCCAGGACATCATCTGCACCAACGGCAAGACCTTGCTCGGCGCCGACGACAAGGCCGGTATTGCCGAAATTGTCACGGCCATGGAATACCTCATCGCCCATCCCGAAATCAAGCATGGCAAGATCCGCATCGGCTTCACGCCCGATGAAGAAATAGGCAAGGGAGCCGACCACTTCAATGTGGAAGCTTTCGCCGCCGACTGGGCCTACACCATGGACGGCGGCGACCTGGGCGAACTGGAGTTTGAAAACTTCAACGCCGCTTCGGCCAAGGTCGTCATCAAAGGGCGCAATGTGCACCCGGGCTATGCCAAGCACAAGATGCTCAACGCCTGCCGGGTGGCCTATCAGTATGCCAACATGCTGCCCCGCTGGGAGACGCCGGAGCACACCGAAGGTTACGAAGGCTTCTATCATCTGACGGGGGTGAGCGGCACGGTCGAAGAAGCTACGCTGAGCTATATCGTCCGCGACCACGACCGCGACCGTTTCGAACGTCGCAAGAAGGAGATGGAGCACCTGGCCAACAAGATCAATGCCGAATTCGGACAGGGGACGGCCACTTTGATCCTGAAGGACCAATATTACAATATGCGTGAGAAAATCGAACCTGACAATATGCACGTGGTCAACCTGGCCCTGGAGGCCATGGAGGCGGTCGGTGTCAAGCCGGTGGTCACGCCCATCCGCGGCGGCACGGACGGTGCCCGGCTGTCGTTCATGGGACTGCCCTGCCCCAACATCTTCGCCGGCGGCATGAACTTCCACGGGCGTTTTGAGTACCTGCCCATTCCCTCGGCCGAGAAAGCAATGAAAACCATCCTGAAAATATGTGAGTTAGCTAAATAGTAATGAAGACTACTCCTTTTACCCAAATCCACATCGCCCTCGGGGCCAAAATGCATGAATTCGCCGGCTACAATATGCCTATCGAGTATTCCGGCATACTCAACGAACACGACACCGTCTGCCAGAAGGTGGGTGTTTTCGATGTCTCCCACATGGGAGAATTCTGGGTTGAAGGCCCCAAGGCCCTCGATTTCATCCAAAACCTGTGCTCGAACGACGCTTCGGTCCTGACCGACGGACAGGCCCAGTACAGTTGCCTGCCCAACGACCACGGCGGCATCGTCGACGACCTGCTGGTGTACCGTGTCAATGCCAAGCGCTATCTGCTGGTGGTGAACGCCTCCAACATCGACAAGGACTGGAAATGGTGCCAGGAGCACAACGCTGTCGGCGCCAAACTGGTCAATGCTTCCGACAAGACGGCCCAGCTGGCCATTCAAGGCCCATTGGCACAAGCCACCCTGCAGAAACTGACAGATGTGGATCTGAGCCAGATTGCCTATTATCATTTTGCCTACGGCACGATGGCCGGGGTGGAGAACGTGCTGATCTCCAACACGGGCTATACCGGTGCCGGCGGCTTTGAGATCTATTTTGCCCCTGCCGACGGAGCCAAGCTCTGGCAGGCTATTTTCGAGGCCGGTGCCGAGTTTGGCATCCTGCCCATCGGCCTGGGCGCCCGCGACACCCTGCGTCTGGAGATGGGATTCTGCCTCTATGGCAACGACATCGACGACACCACCTCGCCGCTCGAAGCGGGGCTGGGCTGGATCACCAAATTCACCGAAGGCAAGAACTTCCCCTCGCGCAGCATACTTGAAAAGCAAAAGGCCGAAGGGGTCAAGAAGAAACTGGTCGGCATCGAGATGATCGACAAGGGCATTCCCCGGCACGACTTCGACCTGGTCGATGCCAAGGGCTTTGTCATCGGCCGTGTCACTTCGGGCACCATTTCGCCCACGACACGCATCGGCATTGCCATGGCCTATGTCGATACGCCCTTCGCCCAGCCGGGCACGGAAGTCTTTGTCGATATCCGCAACCGGCACTTGAAGGCCAAGGTGGTGAAGTTTCCGTTTAGGAAATAAAAAAGCATCCCCGCGACTGTTTGGTCACGGGGATATTTTTTTACAACCGACAAGCATGAGATGCCGGTCTGGGTTATTTCAGCAGGAATTCCCTGATGATGCGATCGAAATTTCCTTTTTCCATGGCGCCTTGGGTCATCCTGGGATCCCCTTCCACGGGAATGAACAGGAAGGTCGGGATACTGGAGATGCCAAACAGCGAAGCCAGTTCGGGCTGCTTGTCCACATCTATCTTATAGAAGCAGACACTGTCGGCATATTGCTTGGCCAATTCCTCCATGACTGGAGCCATGGCCTTGCAGGGACCGCACCAGGTGGCGTAGAAATCGACAATGGCGGGCTTGTCGCCCTGGTATTTCCACTGCTGGGGATTGTTTTCGTAATCGACAATCTTCTCGATGAAGGCAGCCTTGTCGAGTTCTGCGATATTCGAGCCTTTGTTGCTCTGGGCACAGGCGGTGAGGGCTGCTCCCATAAACAAAATCGAGCAAATCAGTGCCAGTTTTTTCATCATTACACTCATCTCAGGAAGGATAAAAAAAGCACTCACATTTGGTGTAAGTGCTTGTTTGTCTTGCGGTGCGTACGGGACTCGAACCCGTGACCCCATGCGTGACAGGCATGTATTCTAACCAGCTGAACTAACGCACCCTTTCTGGTTTGCGGCTGCAAAGATAAATACTGTTTTTGGAATGGCAAAAATAATGGTGAATTTTTTTTCTCCTCCGGCAAGAGGCTGTCGGACGATCCTCACCGACAAGAGGCTGTCGGACGATTCTCCTCCGACAAGAGGCTGTCGGATTCCCGCCCCGATGCTTCGCCATCGGGGCGGAGGTCCGACTTGCCTGCCGCAGGCAGGCAAACGCAAACAAACAGCCTCAGACTACTTTCGAAAGCGAGCTTTCGACGCTGTCTGAGGCTGTTTGTTTGAGCCTCTTGTCGGATTCGAACCAACGACCCCGAGATTACAAATCACGTGCTCTGGCCAACTGAGCTAAAGAGGCAGGTGGGAAAGCGATCTATATCGCGCCGCTACAACCAAACTACCCTTGCTGCCGTCAAGCCCTGGGGGGATTCGCAGGGAGCTGGCCGTATAGGACTTTCCCGGCGGCAAAGGTACGCAAAAAACTCGTTGTGTCAAGCCTTTCAATAAAAAAATGTATTACCTTTGCCAGTCATTGTTACAACCACAAAACGAATCACTATGGATAATCTGCAACCCGACAATCAGCATGTCAGCATGGAAAATGTTACCGGAAAATACCGCGTAGCTGCCCAGTTTGGACTCTATCTGGGTGTGTATATGGGCGTGTTCTACCTGCTCGGTGTCTTCTTCCCCGACCAGGGCCTGATCAAGTCGCTCTGCTCGCTGGCCAACCTGGCCATGTTCTTCATCGCCTATTTTATGGTAAAGAGATACCGCGACCAGTATCTGGGCGGCTATATCAGCTTCCGGCAGGCCTGGAGCTTCAGCTTCTGGCTCTATACTTTCACAGCCATCATCCTGTCGGCCTTCACCTTTGTCCACCTGCAGTTCCTGCAGCCCGACTACCTGGCCGATATGATGAACCAGGTGCTGACCATGCTCGAGGAAATGAACTATCCTTCCGAGCAGATGGATGCCTTGATTGACTTTGGCGTGCCCACGGCCATCCAGGTGACCTTTGTCTATCTTTGGATCTACATCATCGGCGGGGCCCTGCTGTCGCTTATCAACGCAGCCATCGCCAAGAAAGAGAACCTTTTCCAGGAACCTCAGCAGCAAGCCTGACATGGATATCAGTATCGTCATACCCCTCTACAACGAAGCCGAATCGCTCAACGCCCTGTTCGAGTGGATCCAGCGCGTCATGACTGAACACCAGTTCAGCTACGAAGTGATTTTTGTCAACGACGGCTCGACCGATGCCTCCTGGCAGGTGATCTGCGATCTGCAGGCCTCCCATCCCGACATTGTCAAGGGCATCAAGTTCCGTCGCAACTACGGCAAGTCACCGGCCCTGTACTGCGGCTTCAAGAAGGCCCAGGGCGACATCGTCGTCACCATGGACGCCGACCTGCAGGACAGCCCCGAGGAGATTCCGGAGATGCGCCGCATGATTCTCGACGAAGGCTACGACCTGGTGTCGGGCTGGAAGAAGAAACGTTACGATTCCAAACTGGCCAAGAACATTCCCTCGAAACTCTTCAACGCCACCGCCCGCAAGATCACCGGCATCAAACTGCACGACATGAACTGCGGCCTGAAGGCTTACCGCCGCGACGTGGTCAAGAACATCGAGGTGTATGGCGAGATGCACCGCTACATCCCCTTCCTGGCCAAGAATGCCGGTTTCGACCATATCGGCGAGAAAGTGGTCCATCACCAGAAACGCAAATTCGGACGCTCCAAGTTCGGCGCCAGCCGCTTTATCCACGGCTACCTGGACCTGCTCAGCCTGTGGTTCCTGTCGAAATTTGGCAAACAACCCATGTACTTCTTCGGCCTGATCGGCAGTCTGCTGTTTTTGCTGGGTTTCATCGCCGTCATTGTGATCGGTGCCATGAAGCTGTCGGCCCTGCACAAGGGGGTACCGGCCCCGCTGGTCACCGACATGCCCTATTTCTACCTGGCCCTGACCTGCATCTTGCTGGGTACACAACTCTTCCTGAGCGGTTTTATCGCCGAAATGATTTCACGCAACGCTTCCGAGCGCAACAACTATATCATTGAGCAAGAGATTTAGTCTATACCGGATTTGGCCGATTGGGCTGCTGGGGATCTTTCTACTGGGACTTTCCTGCGGCGACGACGGACAGAACAACTGCTACACAGAGACAGATGTGTTTCTGGGGGTTGCCCTGCGTCGTATCGACACGACCCAGACCGAAAGGGCCTGCACGCTCAAAGTGGTGGTCCGCGGCCTGGACCAGGAGACCGCCCTTTATGATACGGTGAGTCTGAGTTCGCTCCAGCTGCCTTTGCAGCCCACGCTCAATGAGACCGACTACCTGCTGTACATGACGGCCGACTCGGTCTGGTACAGCGACACCTTGCACATCCGTCACACCAACCAGGCCAGTTTCCTGTCGATGGAATGCGGCGGCATTGTGACCCACCGGATCACCGGGCTGGAGACCAGCCATCACTACATCCAGGAGGCTGTCGTCCTCGACGACCAGGTAAAAAACGAAGCTACTGTCCATGTCAAGATTTATGTGCCATAGCAGAATTATTGCGTTGACAGGACTGCTGCTCTTTGTCCTGCCGCTTTGGTCGGCTCCCAAGGAACGGCCCTCGACGCCCCGTGACACTATCTTGTATCACGGCAGCTACCTGGGCACCGACCTGGTACAGGATGCCTTGATGGCCATGGGCAAGAACGGTCAGCTCAGCCTGATGGCAGACGTCAATCTTTACAACAAATACCTGCCCACCCTGGAAGTGGGCTATGCTCCCTGGTCGTTGGCCGCCAACGGCATCGAGGCCGGCGGACAGGGCTATTTCGGCAAAATCGGCGTCAACCTGCCCATATCGTATTTCGGTCCGAATGCCGAGAATATGTTTTTCGGCGGCCTGCACTACGCCTTCGGCCTGTACGACTATCACCTGCAGAACGTCCCCTTCCAGGCAGGCTATTGGAACACAGCCTATACCAGCCATTTCATGGAAGAGCACTCCCATGCCCACTGGCTGGAAGTGGCCGGCGGCCTGCGCATGCAGATCAGCGGCCCGCTGTACCTGGGCTGGACCCTGCGCTGGAAAAGGGCCTTGAAGATTCCCGACGGAGCCCATGGCGCCGCGCCCTTCGTGCCTGGTTTTGGCAAGAACCAGACTTCCAACTATTCTTTCGGCTTCTGCCTCTATTACCAGCTGCCCTGGTAGCTGTGGCCATCTTCCCTCATGAAAAGCGTTCGCCTCTCCCCTGTTGTTCGCATCGCGCTGATGGCCGTCCTGCTCACCGCCGGCCTGACGGCCTGCCGTCAAACCGTCTATCAGCAACACGCCGGCGAGGTGTTCCATACCACCTACCACATCCAGTATAACGCCAAAGAAAGCCTGCTGGACGAGATTGTCGCACAGTTGGACAGTGTCGATGCCTCGCTGTCGATGTTCAACCCCCAGTCTACTTTGAGCCGTATCAACCAGGCGCCTGCCGGATGGGTGGACATTTCGGGCGATCCCCTGGCCTGCCGGCTCATTGCCCAGGCGCTGGAGATTTCCCGCCTCACCGACGGGGCTTTCGACATCACAGTCGCTCCGCTGGTCAACCTCTGGGGCTTCGGCTACCAAAAGGACGTCCAGCCCAGCCAGCAACGCATCGACAGCCTCCTGGCCTTCACCGGCTACCAGCGCATCTCTCTTGACCCGACCACCGGCAGGCTCTACAAGAGCGACAGCCGTTGCTCGCTCGATGCCTCGGCCATCGCCAAAGGCTATGCCTGTGATGTGGTGGCCCGTCTTATCGAAAGTCATCAGATTGCCGACTACCTGGTCGAGATTGGCGGCGAGATACGGCTATCCGGGCACAATGCCAAAGGAGAGGTCTGGAAAATCGGCATCGACCGACCCATGGACGATCCCATGGCGGCCCATCGTGAACTGCAGTCGGTCGTGCAAATCACGGGCAAAGGACTGGCCACCTCGGGCAACTACCGCAATTTCTATCTGCAGGGCAACCGCAAAATAGCCCATACCATCGACCCAAAGAGCGGGCAGCCCGCCCAGAGCGGCCTGCTCAGCGCCACAGTGACCGCCCCCGACTGTCTCACAGCCGATGCCCTGGCCACCGCCTTCATGGTGATGGGCACAGAAAAGGCCGCCCGCCTGGCGGACAGCCTTCCCGATATTGATGCCTATCTGATCTACAGTGACGAACAGGGCGGCTTCCAGACTTGGTGCAGCGCTGCCCTGCAAGACTGCCTCAAAGAACTTAAATAGACAGGATCCGGAGCACCTTGAGCAGTTCGGGATCGATGGGTTTGTCGTTCTTGATGGCCTTGGTGAAAGGCACGGCGACAATCAGGTTGTTGTTGATACCCATCATCACATTGCGCTGACCGTCGAGCAGCGCCTCCACGGCAGCTTCACCCAGGCGGCTGGCCAGGATACGGTCGTAGGCCGTGGGCGATCCGCCCCGTTGCACATGGCCCAAGATGACCACGCGCACATCGTAGCCGGGATACTCGTTCTTGACACGCTCGGCATAGTGCATGGCACCTCCGGTGATCTCGCTTTCGGCCACCAGCACGATACTGCTGTTCTTGGATTTGCGGAAGCCGTGTTCGATGAGTTCGGCCAGCTGGTCGACTTCGGTCGAGATCTCCGGAATGATGGCTGCCTCCGCACCCGAAGCAATGGCTCCGTTCAGGGCCAGGAAACCGGCATCGCGTCCCATCACCTCGATAAAGAACAGCCGTTCGTGCGAGGAAGCTGTATCGCGCACCTTGTCGACCGCATCGAGAATAGTGTTCAGGGCCGTGTCGTAGCCGATGGTGAAATTGGTGCCCCAGATGTCGTTGTCGATGGTGCCGGGCAGGCCGACGATGGGAAAATCATACTCCGAAGTGAACTGGCGGGCACCGGTCAGCGTGCCGTCACCGCCAATCACCACCAGGGCGTCGATTTCCTCCCGCTTGAGCGTTTCATAGGCTTGCTGACGACCTTCGGGGGTACGGAATTCGTCACAACGGGCCGTCTTGAGGATGGTGCCGCCCTGTTGGATGATGTTGCTCACATCCTGCGTCTTGAATTCCCTGATTTCGCCGGTGATGAGGCCTTTGTAACCACGATAGATACCTTTGACCCGAAGGCCGTTGAATATCGATGCCCGGGTCACCGCCCGGATAGCCGCATTCATGCCGGGGGCATCGCCGCCCGATGTGAGAATGCCGATTGTCTTGATTGCTGCCATTGTAATGTGTTTGATTAATTATGTTCGATACATGGTTTACCATCGTAGGAAATAGGCCTGGGAAGGAATATCCTCGCGGTAAAACAGCCAGCCGCAGCCAAAGGCCTCGATGGCCAGGCTGACGCGGGGATTTCCGGCCAGTTGCTGCCAGACCTGGTGCTTGTCGCGGCTGTCGTGGATGCCCAGGACGACCATCGCGCCCCGGCGCTCCAGCCGGTCTGCAGCCACAACGGCCGAACGGGCCAGCTCATCGGCCGTCAAGGACGGATAGAAGACCGCCAGCGCACAGGGATAGTCGCCCATGGCCGAGCGGATGGCCTGCTCGCGCACCTGGTCCATATAGATGAAAGAGGCCTTGAGGCAGCCACGTTGCAAGTACTGGGCCGTCACCCCGTCGCCCTGACCGACCTCCAGGATGTTGTCGGGCTGAAGATACAGGCTCAGGCGGAAAAGCATCCGGCTCTGCTTCCAAGGCAGGCATTGCCGGCGTACCCGGCGACTGAGCGAGGCGCGGATATCCTCCACCTCCCTGTAAGCGTAGTAGGGATAGCCTTCTTCGATGACATCCGTGACCAAATGATAGGCAAATGGCGAATGCAACCCGTGTCCGTGTCTGTGACGCGAAACCAGGGTCAGTCGCAGGCGTTGACCGAAGCGATAGAGATTCATGCGCTGATGTGCCGTTATTTGGTCAGACAAAATTACTTTATTATTTTTGAGGCCGCAAATCTATCGGCAAACCGACATGAAAATTTACACCAAGACTGGAGACCAGGGACAGACCAGCCTCATCGGCGGCACCCGGGTAAACAAAAACGACTTAAGAATCGAAGCCTACGGCTGCATCGACGAACTGAATGCCCAACTGGCCATGCTGCGTGAATTCCTGCAAAGCGAGCATCGGCGCGAACATTTCATAGACATCCAGAAGCATCTGTTCCGCATCAGCGGCCAACTGGCCACCCCGGAAGACTGCACCCAGGCCCGCGTCGTCAAGAACTACCAGAAAGTGAGCAAGCTTTCCGGCAAACTCATCCAGGAATTGGAAACCGAAATCGACCTGATCGAAGCCACCCTGCCCCCCATGAACAGTTTCGTGATTCCCGGCGGCAACAAGGCCTCGGCCCAGTGCCATATCTGCCGTACGGTCTGCCGGCGGGCCGAACGCTGCTGCGTCGCACTCCAGGCTGTCCATCCCATCGACCCGCAGATCATCGTCTATCTGAACCGCCTGTCGGACTACCTCTTTGTCGTCAGCCGGAAGCTCTGCCTGAACGAGACCGAGGAACTCTATTGGGATGGCAACTAAACACGCTGATTATCAGATAGATAAAAACATTTATTTTCAGAGAAAAAATATCAGGAAATATATTTGTTATTCCTGATTATTATTCTACTTTTGCCACTGCAAAGGGGGATGTTTTTCCCGCCCTTGCATGATTCTTACAGAAGAACTATAAAACAGCATTACCATGTATTGGACCTTAGAATTGGCATCAAAACTGGAAGACGCTCCGTGGCCCGCCACCAAAGACGAACTCATCGACTACGCCATCCGTTCGGGCACGCCTCTGGAGGTTATCGAGAACCTGCAGGAGATCGAAGACGAAGGCGATATTTATGAAAGCATGGAAGACCTTTGGCCCGACTACCCCAGCAAAGAAGACTTTTTCTTCGACGAGGAAGAGTACTAGTCGCCACCCGCATTACTTCCAAACATCAAAATAAGAGAGGTCAGGACAACGCGTCCCGGCCTCTCTTGTTTTTTCATAAAGGAGGCTGTCAGGATTTCAACTGGTTTTCAAAATCCTTGAGCGACTTCAATGCCTGAGGACAGAGGAAGAGGATGGCGACCACCGTTCCCCAGGCCATCAGACCGACCCCGATATCGCCCAGTTTCCAGACCAGGTCGGCCTCACGGACAGCGCCAAAGATCACCATGGCAATCATCACTGCCTGAAACACCCGGATAACCAGTTTTTCTGCTTTGGGATACCGGTTCCTGAACAAATAGATGATGCTGGATTCCGAATAGAAATAATATGCCAGGAGGGTGCTGAAAGTGAAAAACACCATCGCAACTGAGATGAACTTGCCGCCAAAACCGTTGAATACGGTATCTACGGCCGCCTGGGTATAACCGACGTAATTATTGCCCAATTCGGGAGCCTGGGCCAGCAACAACTCGCCCGTAGAGCCATCGATGATGTTGTAGGTGCCCGACACCAGGACCATCAGCGCAGTGGCAGTACAGACCAGCAGCGTATCGACATAGACCGAGAAAGCCTGGGCCAAGCCCTGACGGGCCGGATGATCGACCGCTGCGGCCGCCGAGACTATGGCGCCGGTGCCCTGGCCGGCTTCGTTGGAAAAGATGCCCCGCTTGACCCCCATGGCTATGGTGGTCCCCAGGATGCCGCCGCAGACGGGATGGAAACCGAACGCTCCATTGATGATGGAAGCAAAGACGGCCGGGATCTCCTGAATATGGTGTCCGATGATTACCAACGACATCAGGATATAGCCGACGGCCATGAGGG
Source organism: Bacteroidales bacterium (assembly GCA_017446025.1). GTDB lineage: Bacteria > Bacteroidota > Bacteroidia > Bacteroidales > UBA1402 > UBA1757. The sequence goes on from JAFSRR010000091.1 coordinate 54,038, forward strand.
GAGTGATGAGGGAAGCCACCCAGGCTATCCGCTTGATTCCGCCCACCACGACCAGGCCAAGCAAAAAAGCCATCATCAGGCCCGATGCCAGGGGGTTGACAAGGAATCCATTCTTGACGGCCATCGATGCGCCGTTGGCCTGAACAGTGGTGAGAAACAAGCCGCAACCGATGACGGTCACCACGGCAAAGGCAATGCCAAGGCTTTTCCTGCCCAAGCCCCGCTCAATAAAGCTGAACGGGCCTCCCCGGAATCCACTCTCATGCGGGAACTTGTAGATTTGGGCCAGGGTGGATTCGACAAAGGCGGTGGAGGCGCCCAAAAAAGCCACCACCCACATCCAGAAGACAGCGCCCGGCCCCCCGAAGGCGATGGCGGTGGCCACGCCCACGATATTGCCTGTGCCGACGCGGCCCGAAAGGGCGATACAGAAGGCTTCGAACGAGGAAATGCCCTGCTCGTCGGATTTCTTACCGAAGAGGGAACGGACCATCATGGGCAGCCGCCTGACCTGGACCATTCGGGTGCGGACCGAAAAATACAGTCCGGCGGCCAGCAACAACACTACCAGCGCAGGATTCCAGACAATGTCGTTGACCAGTGAAATGACTCTTTCCATCAGACCGGATGGAAACAATTAAGCAAGGCTGCTGTCAAGCAGGTTTTTGAGAGCTGCTTTGTCGAGATGCTGTCCGATGAACACCAGCTTGATCATACGGTCGCCATAGACCGGATCCCACTCCTCGCGCAATTTGCGGTCACGGGCCAGCATTTCCTGGATCTCGTCGTCGCGCATGGTGGCATACCACAGCCCGGCGTCGCGCAGGATTTTCTGGCGGCCGGCCTGCTCGAAGAGCCAGCATTTGCCCGTGTCGTCCGAGAAATAGCACAGGCCCTTGCAGCGGATGATGTTTTTGGGCCAGCGACGTCCCAGCAGGTCGTCGAACTTGTTCATGTCCAGGGGCCGGCGGTCGGTATAGACGTAGGTGTCGATGCCATACTCCAGGGCTTCGCCTTCTTCCTCGTCTTCGTCTTCCTCGCCCTCGATGGCGGCAATCCAGGCAGCCGAGGTGGCCACCCGTTCGAAATCGAACAGACCGGTATAAATGATTTCATCCAAATCGATGTTGCCGTAGTCGCAAGCCAGGATCCTGGCGCCGGGGTTGATGCTGGCCACAATACTGTGCAGCTTGCCCAGTTCATCGGCCGTCAGTTCGGAAGCCTTGTTGAGCAGGATGATGTTGCAGAATTCTATTTGTTCGATCACCAGGCGTTCCAGGTCGTCGTCTTCGATGCCTTCTCGATGGAGTGCATCGCCTCCTTCAAACTCGTCCTTCATGCGCAGGGCGTCCACGATGGTGGTGATGCAATCGACATACGGCAGGTTGTCCATGGCATATTGCGGCCCGAGTTGCGGGATGGTGCTGATGGTCTGGGCGATGGGGGCCGGCTCGCAGATGCCGCTGGCCTCAATGACGATATAGTCGAAACGGGCCGAAGAGGTCAGCTCGGAGAGTTGGGCCACCAGGTCCATTTTGAGCGTGCAGCAGATGCAGCCGTTCTGAAGGGCGACCAGGCTGTCGTCGGTCTGTCCGACGATACCGCCCTTCTCTATGAGGTCGGCATCGATGTTCACCTCGCCGATGTCATTGACTATCACGGCAAACTTGATGCCTTTTTTGTTGGACAGGATACGGTTGAGCAGCGTGGTTTTGCCGCTGCCCAGATAACCGGTCAGCAAGAGGACCGGGATTTGTTTCTTTTCTAATTGTATATTCATTGTCAATTGGGATGATACAGTCGTCTGACTTGTCATTCGTCAGTCTTTTCGCATAGCAGGATGACCAGATGGTCGCCTACTTTCAGCCGCATGCTGCCGTGCGGCGACAGGAATTCGTCGCCCCGTCTGACCATGATGACCCGGATGCCGTGCGGCAGGCTCAGTTCGCGCAAGGTACGGCCCAGTTCAAGGTCTTCTTCAGTGACGACATGATCGGTCAGCATTCCTATTTCCTCGGGGACCTCGATGCCATAGGTCTGGGCCTTTCCCAGTTCCACATCATCCACCTTCAGCAGTCTGGCCACAGCCGGCAGGCTCATTCCCTGTAAAAGTTGCGACAAGAGGGTGACGACAAAGACGATATTGAATATTTCCACAGAGCCCGGCAGCCCCGCCACAAGCGGGCACATGGCAAACAGGATCGGGCCGGCCCCCTTGATGCCCACCCAGGAAACCATGGCCTTGGCCCTGACCGGCAGACGGCGATAGGGAAGCAGACTGAGGAACACACTGAGCGGTCGGGCGACGAAAATCATGAACACACCTATCATCAGGGCGGGGACGATGATCGACGGGAACTGCGAGGGACGGACCAGCAAGCCCAGCATGAGGAACATCAGCAGCTGGACCAGCCACGTGATGCCGTCCATAAACTTGAGGATTTCCTTCTTGTGCGGGATCTTGGCTTGATTGCCGATAATGATGGCCGTCACATATAGGGCCAGCAGTCCGTTGCCGTGCAAAAATGAGGCTGCGCCATTGGTGAAGATGCCTATGCTCAGTATCATCACGGCATACAGAGGACTTCCTTCCAGGCGGATGTGACACAACAGCCACTTGGCGGCATAGCCCATCCCGACACCTATCACCAAACCGACCACAATCTGCAGCAGAAGCAGCAGGACGCCCGTCAGGGCAAAGGCCGTGGAATCTTTGCCTTCCTGCACGAATTTCAACAGATTGACCATGAAAATGGTCATGATGTAGGCGATGGAGTCGTTGCTGCCCGACTCTATTTCCAGCATCGGACCCAGATTGTATTTGAGATGCATCCGCCGGCTGCGCAAAACGGAAAACACCGAAGCCGAGTCGGTCGAAGACATCACCACGGCCACCGTCAGGCAGCCGGCCATGCTTGCCCACAGACCGCCCAGCATCCGGGCTGTAAAGTGATAGATGAAGCCGCCCGTCAGGAAGGCCGTCAGCAATACTCCCAGCGTTGAGAGCAGCGCTCCTTTGCCCATGACAGGCCGGGATTCCTTCATGTCTGTTTCCAGTCCGCCGGTCAGCAGGATGACCGTCATGGCGAAATGACCGATAAACTCAGCTATCTCGTAATTCTCGAAATGGATTCCCATTCCGTCCGGCCCGGCCAGCATACCGACCGCCACAAAGAGCAACAATGTCGGGACACCGAAACGATAGCCTATCTTCGAAACCAGCAATGCAGCGAAGACAAGCACCGAGACAAGCAGGAGCAAGTTGTCGGAGAGCAGGGAAAAAGACAAAACAGACAACAGCATATAGTATCAGCTTGCAGCTATGCTTTTTCAACTTCGAAGAGATTGAGGAAACCGGTCATCATGAAGACCTTGCGGATATCCTCGTTCATATTGCGGATGATCACCCTGCCGCCTCTGGCCGATGCCGCCTTGCGAATGGTCAGGAAAATCCTGAGACCGGAACTGCTGATATACTCCATCTGTGAGCAATCCAGCACGACGGTCAAATCGGCATGGTCGATCAGGGGTTGTACCTGACGCGATACCTCCAGGGAGGCAGGAGTGTCCAGACGGCCGATGAACTGGGCCGTTATCACCTTCTCTACTTGATTGATTTTTACTTCCATATTATTGAATCCTTTTGGTCATTGACAAAATGTTCTTGGCTTCGGCCCGTTCGTAACGGACATCGTCCATAATATTGCGCACCAGATAGATACCCAGTCCACCGATGGCCCGTTCCTCGACACCCAAAGTGGTATCGACCTCCGGTGCCTGAGTCGGATCGAAGGGCTTGCCGCTGTCGGTGATGATGAAATCCAGGCGGTCGTGACGGATGATGGCCTCAATGTCGACCAGTCCGTCGGATCCTTCGGGATAGGCATACATAATCACGTTGGAAACCGCTTCTTCGAGTGCCAGGTTCAGGCTCATGGCCAGTGACTGGTCCAAGTGGATTTCATCGGCAATGGCCTCTATGAAACCAGCCAACTGCGGTATCTGCTGAATATCGTTGTGCAGGATCAGATGACGTTCCGCCCTGTCGGGCAACGACTCGTTCATATAGCGGAGATAAAGCATTGTCAAATCATCGCTCTGCGGCGCGTCACCGACAAATTCCATCACAGACTGCGAAACAGCCTTGAGTTGGGATTCGGCCAATGAATCGCTCCGAAGCAGGGCTATCAGCCGGTCGTCACCGAAGAGTTCATGCCCGGCGTTCTCGGCCTCGGTCAGGCCGTCGGTGTAGCAGAACAGTCCGTCCTGGCATGCCAGGTCTGTTTCCTGCTCCTGGAAAGACGTGCCCGGCATGACACCCAGCGGCAGGTTGGACACAACGGGCAATTCACGCACTCCCTGGCCTGTCACCAGCAAGGGAGCGTTGTGACCGGCGTTGCAATAGCGCAGATGGCCGTTGCCCAGATCCAGCACACCGGTGAAGAAAGTGACAAACATGTTGCTTTCGTTCATGTCGGACATGGAGTCGTTCATGATGGTCACGATGCGTTGCGGGCTCTTCTCGTGGGCCGAAACCGTACGGAACAGACGGCGCGTGACGGCCATCACCAGAGAAGCAGGCACACCCTTGCCCGACACATCGCCGATGCAGAAATAGAGTTTTTCCTCGCGGATATAGAAATCATAGAGGTCGCCGCCCACCTCCTTGGCCGGGACGATGGAGGCATACATATCGATATCCTTGCGTTCGGGGAAGGGCGGGAAAATCTTGGGAATCATCGACATCTGTATACCGCGACCGATTTTCAGCTCGCTTTCCATACGCTCCTTGTTCTCGGACAGTTTTTTGAACTTCAGCTGACTCTTGATTGAAGAACGCAGGATAAGTATCAGCATGAGGATACCCACCAGCTGGAGTACTTTGACCATCATGCCGATACGACGGATACCGCCGTAAATCTCGCTGTCGGGGATGACAATGGACATCGACCAGCCGGTCTTCTCTACCGGGGCATAGAAGACATAATTGGTCGTTTTCCGGTACTTCAGGCTGAGATTGCCCGTCTCACCAGCCATCATCGACCGGTTGAGCTCGTCGAAAACGTCCCCACCTTCCATGTCGGCGGCCACTTCCTGGGCCCGTCGCGACATGATGAGCGACTCGACCGGGCAGACCATGATCTGGCCCGTACGGCTGATCATCATGCTGAAAGCGTTGGGATAGACTTCCACATTGCCTACCAGATCGGTGAGCCAGTCGAGCGAGATGTCGGCCGTCAATACGGCGGCCAGCCGGCCTTTGTAGTCCCACAAGGGCATCGAATAGGTGGTCATCAGGATATCACCGCCCCCTTCGTCCACATAGGGTTCCGACCAATAGCCGGCCTGCAGTTCCAAGGGCTTGACGAACCATTCCTGGGAAGGGTAATCGTAGGCCTCGGTGGCCAGTTGGCGGTAATGCACTTCATTCTCACCGGGCATCTGGTAGGAATAGGGCGAGAAAAGCGGCCGGGAAGGAAGATAGCCGGGCACCAGGGCGATGGTCGAACCGACCACCACGGGGTTTTCGCACACAATGCGCCGGGTCACTGCCACCATGCTATCGGGATAGCCCAGACTCCACTGGGCAATCCAGACACTGTTTCGAACTGCCGTCTCGGCTTCGTCTATCACCGCAGATATTTTCAAGCGCGTGGATTCCAACTGGCTTTGCGCCCTGAGGGAAGCCTCCTCGCGGATGCCTTTCTGAGAAAAATAATACTGGACCAGCGCTGTCGCCTCCAGGGTGACGATGGCCACCACGATAAGCAGCAGACCGGTTTTGGAAGCCTGACGGAGGAAAGATTTGTTTTCTATTCCCTTCTTCATATAATAGTATTTAAAGCTACCCGGAGTTCCGGCATCGGACGACGGGTATCACGTTCTACCATGATGGTTTTCAGACCGGCATAGGGCCGGACTTCTTCTTCTATGTCCTTTAGCGGACGGCCAGGGCCGAAATACTCGGCGGCAAAAGCCTCCCAGAAAGAGGCAGCCGTCGCATTGTCCATATGGAATGCTTCGCGAGTGTAATCGGGGGTATTGAGCCGGCCGGTCATATAGACCATGCCGATATCGAAAAGCGGACAACCGTGGCAAAAGTCGCCCAGATCGATAAAATAGCGCTTGTCTCCGGCAAAGACGGCATTGCCGAAATGCAAGTCGCCGTGCAGGGCGGTCTCTGCCTCGGGCACTTCGTCGATGAAGCGCAGCAATTTGTCTTTTTCCCCAACGGTGAAAAAAGGATTGTCGACCAGCATCCGGGCATAGCGGTCTTTTTCGGATTCAAACTGGGAGGTATCGACCCGGGTGGCATGCAGTTGACGGCACATGGCAGCAAATGAGGCGGCATATTCACCCATCCGGGAGGGGTCTTCGCTGACCGCCCGGGCAAAAGATTTTTTGCCGATTATCCGCTGGAAGCGTATGCCGTAGCGGCCGTCCGCTGTCACCACATAGTTGCCCGGCTCAGGGGTGGAAATGCCGGCATCATAGACTTTGCGCGCCATCAATAGCTCGTTGAGCGGCTGATGTGTCCGGTCCGGGAAATAGAGTTTGAGCATGATCCCCGGGGCGGAGCGATGGTAGTAGCTCTCGCCGTTGGATCCTGCACCGGCCAGCACATAATCGTTGATGTCTATCCGCTCGGCTTCCATAACTAGTCTCGTTTGCCAAAAACCTCGTCGATCAGGCGCTGGAACTCCTGAAATGCAAAAGTGTCCTCCAATTCGCGCAATGAGTCGGCCAGGCCGCGGTAATGCCATTCATGCTCAGCTTTGTCCCTGACATGGAAAATCTGCCACACATTGTCGCCCTGCAACGCATAGTCGCGGGCGATGGCCCGCATATTGGACAGTTTGTCGCCCAGGGCCACCATCTTGACTTCACGGGAAGCCTTGGCCAGCTTGTCGATGGCGGCCTGCTTGCGCAGGTGCCAGTTTTCCCAATAGTTGCAGTTCTCCACCACAATGTCGCTTTCGGCGACCACCAGATCGGCAATGCGTTCGCCAAAGACAACGGACAACTCTTCTTCTGTGACGCGGGTATCCTCCAACACGTCGTGCAGGGCGGCCGCGGCCAACAGTTCCTGGTCGGATGTCATGGTCGAGACAATCGACACGGCCTCCATGGGATGGACGATGTAGGGGAAACCTTTGCCCCGGCGCTCAGCGCCGGAGTGGGCCCGGACCGCAAAAACGATGGCCAGATCCAGCAATTTTGTATTCATCTTCTTTTTCACCGCGATATAGTTGTATCAGCTATTCGGAAGCATGCATGAAAGGCAGGTCCTTGGTCTGTTCGACCAGAAAAGCCGCCATCTCCTCATTCATTTCCGAAGGTCCGTTGAGGATGTCCAGCATATATTTCAAGCCGCCCCGGCCGCCGCCGTTGCGCAGGATGAAGGCCGTGCACAGGTGCTGGGGGCCGATCGACGAAGAAACGATGTCCAGGTCGGTCAGGCCGATCTGGTAGCAGGCAATCTGATAGGCTGCTTCCGAGTTGTCCTTGATCAATTTGGCGATATCACCCAGGGTCTTACAGCCCAATCCTTTGAATACAGGCAGATAGCCCATCAGTGAAACCTCTTGTATTTCGGCCTGGTTGACCGCAGCGATACGCTTGTTGAGTTTGGCAAAGGGATTCAGCGACAGATAATTGCGGAAGGAATCGCCATCGAGCAGCACTTCGTCCAGATTGCCCGATGCCACCAGGGCCTGCACCCGGCGGCGATAGTCGTTGAGTTCAGTACGGATACGGCTGAACTGTTCGTCGGCCATCTCCAGCATACCGGCCAGGCGGCTCATGTTGCGCAGGTACTCGCGCGGCACTTCGACACCCGATTTATAGCCTGTGTCGTGGTTAAGATTGGCCCAGGCATGCTGCAGGACCGTACGCATCTGGATTTCGAAACGATAGGGGAAACCCTTCTTGCGACAGATATAGTGCAGCGACATGTAGCCGAAAGAATCGATCTCGTGGATTTTTCGCTTGTCGACCGACTCATCCCAATCCACTTCGAACAGACGTTCGACGGCCGAAGCCACCTTGTCGACATCGTCGATGTAGAATGTAATCACACGCAATCCGAGGATGTCGGTGATATCGGCCAGGCTGCTGTATTTGCTACCCTTCAACTCCAATTTGCCGGCCAGGGAGCCTTCGGCCTTGACCCGTGCCTCGACCGAAGCCACAATGATGCCGGCCCCATCGAGCGTGGAGCGCAACAGGTCTAGCACTTCGTTTTTAACACTCTCAAACTGAGGAAGATGCTGACGATATTCTTCCAGAATTGCCTCGCAATGGGCGTCCAGTGTCCTTGTCATATCCAATCGGCTGAGTTAGCTTGCAAAGCTAATGTTTTTCTCCCATCCGTCAAAGCCGAACAAAAGGATTTCGTACATTTGCAGACCGGTCGCGTCGCAGCCGCCGGCACAGCTTATGAATCTCTGGTCTGTCTATCACCCTGAAATCCCCGGTTTTGTCCGGGAGATTGCCGCCACCCCGCCCTTGCGGCGGCTCATGGAGGTGGGCATGAACTGCGGCTGTGAATATACCTCCTTCTCCCGTTTTGCCCATCTGGAGCCTTATTCGCGCTACGACCACAGCCTGGGCTGTGCACTGATAGTCTGGCATTTCAGCGGCGATAAACGACAAGCGGCAGCTGCCTTGCTGCACGATATCGCCACGCCGGCCTTTGCCCATGTGATCGATTTCCTCAACGGCGACCACGACCGGCAGGAATCGACCGAAGCGGGTGCCGCCGACATCATCCAGGCCTGCGCCGAGCTCATGGAAGTACTCGGCCGCCACGGCCTCAGCCTCGACGAGGTCTGCGACTACCATCGCTACCCCCTGGCCGACAACGACACGCCCCGGCTCTCGTCCGACCGCCTGGAATACTCGCTGGGCAACATCGTCAACTACCGGATAGCGACCCGCCAGGAAGCGGCCTCCTGGTACGGGCACCTGGTGACCGGCCTCAACGAAGAGGGCATCGAAGAGCTCATGTTTGACGACACAGCCGCCGCCCTGGCTTTCGCCTCGGGCGCCCTCAAGGCCTCGCGTATCTACGTAGCCGACGAAGACCGTTTCGCCATGCAGATGTTGGCCGAACTGCTCAAAAAACACATCGGGCGGGGTGTGCTGTCTAAAGAAGACCTCTACACCACCGAACCGCAAGTCATCGGCCTGCTGGAGAAAGACGCCCGGGCGGCCGCCGACTGGCAGCGCTTCCGGGCCTACCGGCGCATGGTCCCTGCCGCCGGACAGCCCCAGGCCCGACGGATTTCGGCCAAGAAACGACACATCGACCCCTATGTCAAGGGAAAGGGGCGTCTCTCTGTTATCTCACCCTTCTATTCCGCCCAACTGCGCGACTTCCTGGCACTCGATTTCGGCCAGCCCGTTTGCGGGGAATAATATCTACTGCCAGAACATAAAAAAAAGAGAGCCGCCTTGAGGGCAGCTCTCTTGGGATACTAAATTCCTTGTCTCAGGCTTAGAAGCGATAGCGGACACCCAGGCCGAAGCTGGCAGCAGCAAAGCCACCATCCAGGAAATAGAAAGTAGGTCTCCAGTCGAGCGACAGGGTCAGAGGAATCTGGAAGTTGTATTCCATGCCGATCATGCCGGAAGCACCTACATCCAGACCGGACTTGGTCGTACCGTTGTCGTCATAGTTGTAGAAACCGACGGTGGCACCGGGACCTGCATAGAAATTGAAATCACCTTCGCTGGCGAAAACAAAATTGTAGATACCCGTGGCATAGAAACCATGGTTCAGGAAGAGACCTCCGTCAAATTCCAGGAAATTCTCACCCATCGAGTGCTGATAAGATACTTCTGCACCATAACCGATACGAAGACCGATGGCACGGGGCTGGGCCATCATCACAGCTGTCAGACCGAAAACGGCGACAAGAACAAGTAATGCTTTTTTCATAACTGATTAATTTAAAAAAGTGATACAATCATAGTCTTTCCTCTATAGCTAACGATGCCTTTTGGGGCACCGGCAAGTCTATATCCAAGGCGAAGGTCGGAATTATTCGGGAAAAAGCCAAACATTATCCCCAAAAATATCTGTCGGCTAAACATTCCTGGCCACGCCCATACGGGCCTCCACCACATTGATGATGTAGTCGCCTGTCTTTTCGCACTCGTTGATCAGGTCCATGTAGACCGTGCTGCTCTGGTAGTCGTAGTTGTGGTTGTCAAGATCCTGTATATTCTTTTGTTTCAACTCGTTCCGACACTCGTTGATAGCCTTCTCGGCTGCTTCCGAATAGGCGAACTTGTAATCCTCGCGACGGCCCGACAAGGCGTTGTTCATCAGCGTAGCCGCCTGATCGACCAAATCGAGCAACTGGCTGAAACCAGCCTCCTGGTCGGCAGTGAAAACAGCTTCGTTTTCACGTTTGCGCTTCAGGATGCGGGCCAGGTTGAAGCATCCGTCGCCGATACTCTCCAACTCGCCGATCTCACGCAACATGGAACGGATCTTGCCTTTGGAGTCGTCACTGAGATGAGCGTCACCAACCGCTCCCAGATAACGTCCGATTTCATCTTCCATGTTATCACTGATGTCCTCGTATTTGGCAATGCGTTCAAAGAGTTTTTGAAAGGCTGTATCGTCTTTCGAATCCTTCAGGTCGGCAACCATTCCTATCATTCGCTGCATACGTTCGCCAAATACAGCGATTTCCTTCTGGGCCTGCAGAATGGATATTTCCGGTGTCTTCATCAAACCGCCACGGATAAACTTGAGTCGGGCTTCTTCGTCTTCATCGCTCTTCTTGGGCTTGATCAGGTGGCAGACCAGTTTTTCTATCTGCGGTATGAACCAAATCAGTATCAATGTGTTGGTCACATTGAACGCGGTGTGGAAGGTAGCCAGGGCAAACGTCAACTGGGCCGGCGTCTGGCTTTCGGCGGCAGGATCCATGCCCACGACGTTGCAGACCATTCTGACAAAAGGGTAGAACATACACAGGATCCATAATACGCCGAACACATTGAACAGCAAGTGAGCCAAGGCCGCCCGGCGCGCCTGGGTGTTGGCCGACAAGGCGGCGATATTGGCGGTGAGCGTCGTACCGATGTTTTCACCCATGACCAGGGCGATACCCTGATAGATGGTAATGACACCCGTTGAGCACAGCACCATGGTGATGGCCATCAGCGCCGCCGACGACTGCACGGCAAAAGTGAGTACCGTGCCGATGAGCAGGAACAGTAGGATGGTCAGGTAATTGCCAGAATCAAAAGAGGCGAAGAAATCGACCACGGCCTGATTACTGGCCAAATCCATTTCAAGGCCGGTGGCCCGGAGCAGTCCCAGGGCAAACAACAGGAAGGAGAGGCCAAACAGGAAATCACCGAAATAGCGGTGTTTGCCGGTCTGTATCAAAACGATGCCCACCAGGAAAGTGATCCAGACGACATTGGTGATATTAAAAGAAAAGCCCGCCGACATGATCCAGGCGGACAGCGTGGTACCGATATTGGCCCCCATGATGACGGAGATAGCTTGCGCGAGCGTCAGCAATGCAGCGTTGACAAAGGAAACCGTCATGACGGTCGTGGCGGCGGACGACTGTACGGCCACGGTAACCAGGGCGCCTGTTGCCACACCGGTAAAACGATTGGTTGTCATCGCGCCGAGCAAATGGCGCAATTGCGGGCCGGCCATTTTCTGCAGGGCTTCGCTCATGACTTTCATACCATAGATCAACAGGGCGATGGATCCCAGCAGTTTCAAAGCTATCAGCATATATTTTTCTGTTAAGGGTCGATTTCAAGGGTCTGGACAAAGGTACAAAAAAGATTTGTATAAACCCTCGTGTTGACATACTTTTGTTTCCGTCAAAACCACCGCCACAGACTAACATCATGAGATTGAGCCATCATATATTGTCGATACTGGCCATTTCGCTGGCCACCGGCCTGCTCGGTTCCTGCCACCGCACGCACGAGACGCCCGGTGACAAGCCCGATATCGGCGAAATGACCGATTTCCTGGATGAGGACGGCCAGCTCTACAACTCTTCTTTCAACGACTGGTGCCGGATAGACAAAGTGTGGTATGCCTATGCCGCCGACACGACCGAAGGCTGCCGCATCTGGGGTTCCAGCAACAACGGCACCATCACACTGGGCGAAAACAATGTCACCCCCGAAAAGGATTTTCTGGCTGTTGCCGGTCCAGACAAGGCGGCTGCCAAACTGGAAACCCGCTTTGTCGGAGTGCTGGGCATTGGCAAACTCGCCGCCGGCAGCCTGTACACCGGCAGCTACCTGCGCACCGTCGGTGCTTCGGGGGCCGAACTGTCGTGGGGACTGCCCTACAGCTACCGACCCCGGGCCGTGCAAGGCTACTATTGCTACCGGTCGAAATCCATCGACCGGACCGACAAGGCGCACAGTTACCTGAAAGGACAGCCCGACACAGCGACGCTCCAGGTGGTACTGGCCGATTGGGACACACCTTTCATTGTCAAGAGTGCCGAGGGTATCAAGATCGACCCGCAGGGCGATCCGGCCATCATCGGCTATGCCATGCTTGAAATAGCACAGACTACTGAAGACTACTGCACTTTCGACCTGAACATAGGCTATCGCAGCGACCGCACCCCGCGCTACCTGGTCATTGCCGCTTCGTCGAGCAAATACGGCGATTACTTCACCGGCGGCACAGGGTCCACGCTGTGGATGGATGAACTCAGGCTGTGCTATTGAACCCGAATTCCGGCAGCAAGAAAAAGTTCTTTTTGAATACTGGATATAAAATTGTATTTTTGCCTCTGAGTTTTGCCAGTTACGTTTACAAACCTCCTATTTATATTGTTATGATGAAAAAATTAGTTTTTCTCGCATTCACAGCCGCCCTGTTGTGCAGCTGCGTCACCTCTCGCACGGTTCGGCCCCTGGATCAGGACGGAGCAATGATTACGTTTATGTCTCCCGGCAGCGAAAGAGTCAGGGTCCTCATCGACAACCAGCTCTACGACCGCAGGACTGTCAGGGTCAACAAGTACTATAGCAACCCCTATTTCAAACGGACGTCCAAGAACGCCGTCAACGTAGGCCCCGGCGTACATGACGTGAGGGTTTACAACAACAACGGCAACGCCATCTATCAGGAAGGTGTGATGATCATCAACAACGAAAACAAGACGGTGAACATCTACAACCAGCAGCAGTCCAACGATCCCCGTCCCGGCGGCTATGCCAACCCGCAGCCCGGTGTCCAGTCCCAGAGCAGCGGCAGAACCACCGGCAGCCAGTCCTCCGGTCAGGTAAACGATGTCCGCGGCGCTTCCGCAACGACCAGTTCGAGAGCCACGACCACCACGGGATCGAGCAGCCGCGCCACCGGCAGCAATCCGCCCGCCACACAGACTCAGACCCAGTCCACCCAGCAGAAGGCCTCCACAACCGCCACTTCGACGGGTACTTCTTCAAGGGCTACCACCACGACGGGTTCGACGACCAGCACCTCTTCGCAGCGTGCCTCTACCACCAGCGGCAGCAGCACTTCTTCGCGCGCTTCCACCACCACGGGCAGCAGCACTTCTTCGCGTGCTACCAGCACTACCAGCAGTTCAAGCAGCAACGGCACCTCGTCGCGGGCTACCACTTCGTCTTCTTCGAGCACTTCTTCGCGTGCCACGAGCACAACAAGCAGCAGTTCGAGCACTTCGAGCAGTTCATCGCGCGCTACCACCGGCAACTCCACCTCCGGCAGCGGCCGTTCGAGCAGCAGCACACAGACTGCCACGGAGAGCACCCGCCGGGCCAGCAGCACGACTTCCACGACGCAGGAGAACAATACCTCCACCCAGCAGCGTGGCACCACCTCGACAGGCAGGGGCAACTAAACGCCCGCTCTCCGATACATCCACAGGCCGTTCACCTCAGCGTGAACGGCCTTTTTTATTCATTGGTTTATTTGTTTGACATAGGGGAAAGCACTACCTTTGCAGCCCGAAAAAAACACCATACACAAACAATGAAAAGCATTTACAAACCATCTCTTTTCCAGATTATTAAGAATAAAAAATACAACAAGGAGACCTTGGTGAAAGACCTCTCCGCCGGGCTGATCGTCGGCATTCTGGCCCTGCCGCTGGCCATCGCCTTCGGTATCGCCAGCGGAGTCACCCCGCAGCAAGGCCTCATCACCGCCATCATCGCCGGCCTGCTCATCTCGCTGCTGGGCGGCACACGCTTCCTGATCGGCGGCCCGACCGGTGCCTTTATCATCATCATCACCGGCATCATCGGCCAGTACGGCATGACCGGTCTGACCATCGCCACCATCATGGCCGGTATCATCCTCATCGTCATGGGACTGTGCCGGCTGGGCATCGTCTTCAAATTCATGCCCTACCCCATCGTCGTGGGCTTCACGGCGGGCATCGCACTCACCTTGCTGACCACCCAGGTCAAGGACTTTTTCGGCATGGACATCGAAGTGCCCAGCGGTTTCATCGCCCAATGGGGCTGCTATCTGACCCACTTGTCGGCCGTCAACTGGATAGAATTGACTGCCAGCCTGACCGCCCTGTTTATCCTGATCTTCTGGAACCGGGTCACCAAAAAGATACCCGGTTCGCTCATCGCCCTGATCGTCTGCACGCTGGGCAGTTTCCTGCTCAGTCGTTTCGGCGGCATCCAGCTGGCCACCATCGGCAGCAAATTTCCCGAGATGGGCGGCGGTATGAGCCTGCCCAAGCCCGAGCTGCCCATTGTCAGCTTTGAGACGCTGCGCACCTTGATCACCCCTGCCTTTACCATCGCCTTGCTGGCTGCCATCGAGTCGCTGCTGGCCGCCACCGTGACCGACGGTGTCACCGGTCACCGCCACGACTCCAACAGCGAACTTATCGGCGAAGGCGTGGCCAACATCGTCACCCCGCTTTTCGGCGGCATTCCGGCCACCGGCGCCATCGCCCGCACCATGGCCAATATCAACAACGGCGGCAAATCGCCCGTATCGGGCATCGTGCATGCCGTCACCCTGCTGCTCATCTATCTGTTCCTGATGCCCTACGCCATCTACGTGCCGCTCAGCTGCCTGGCCGCCATCCTGGTGATGGTCGCCTACAACATGAGTGAATGGCGCACCTTCCGCTACCTGCTCAAGGGCGACCGCCAGAGCGTGGCCGTGCTGCTGGTCACTTTCTTCCTGACGGTAGTCTTCGATCTGACCGTAGCCATCGAGTTCGGCGTGCTGCTGGCCGTGATCCTGTTCGTGACGCGTGTCATGCAGACTTCGGGCATCGAGGTGCTGGATGCCGACAAGGTGGCTGCCAGCGAAAATCTGGAGCCCAACCCCGAAGACACCGAGTTCCTGGACATTCCCCAGGGAGTCGAGGTCTATGAAATCAACGGACCCTTCTTTTTCGGTCTGGCCAGCAAGTTCGAGGAGTTCGTGGCTCGATACAAAAAAGACAACAAGGTCCGCATCATCCGTATGCGCAAGGTTCCCTTCATCGACGCCACCGGGGTGAACAACCTGCGCAACCTCTGCGAGCGCACCAGCCGCCGCGGCATCTGCATCATCCTTTCCGGCGTGCAGCCCGAAGTGCGTCAGACCCTGCACCAATACGGCCTGGACAAGCTTATCGGCGAGGAATACATCCTGCCCCACATCACCCCGGCCCTGGCCAAAGCCCGGGAAGTGGTTGAGAATCCCCAACAATAGGGATAGCCGACACTTGCATTTGGCCTTTTTTTGGCGTACCTTGCCGGCCAAAACCAAATCTGTCATGAGCGACATCCACGGACATCATCACGAGCACCATCACGGCGACGGGAACGGCTCCTACATGGGGCACGAGCATCATCACGAGCATCACAACGAGCATCATCATCACGAGCATCACCATCACCACGAGGAAGAAGGCGGAGTCAAGGGGACCATCGTCAAGATAGCGGTGGCAGCCGTATTGCTGGTGGCCGCACGGCTTGTCGAAGAATTCACCTCGCTGAGCCAATGGCAACTGCTGCTGGTCTATCTGGTGCCTTATTTCATCGTGGGCTGGGAAACGCTGCATGAAGCAGCCGAAGGACTGGCCCGGGGAGAGGCGCTCGACGAGCATTTTCTGATGAGCATCGCCACACTCGGTGCCCTGACCATCGGCTTTTTGCCCGGTGCCGAGCCGCAACTGGCCGAAGCTGTCTTTGTGATGCTGTTCTACCAGGTAGGAGAGTTGTTCGAAGGCATTGCCGAAGGCAAAAGCCGGCGTTCCATCGCCCATCTGACGGCGCTTCGTCCTGACATCGCCCATCTGGTGCAAGAGGGCAAGGTCGAGGATGTCCGCCCGGAGAAAGTGGTCGTCGGCGACATCATCCAGGTGCGACCCGGAGAGCGCATCCCGCTCGACGGCACAGTGACAGAGGGCGACTCCAGTCTGGACACCGCCGCCCTGACGGGTGAAAGCCTGCCACGAGGCATACATCCGGGCGAAGAAGTCTTTTCGGGCTGTATCAACCTGAGCGGCGTGCTGCATATCAAAGTGAGCAAACCCTTTGGTGCATCGACCGTGATGAAGATACTCGATCTGGTCGAGCATGCCGCCGCCGGCAAATCGCAAAGCGAGCGCTTCATCACCCGTTTTGCCCGCATCTATACCCCTGCCGTGGTGGTGGCCGCCCTGCTGCTGGTGCTGATACCCGTCTTTCTGGGCGAAAGTCTGGCCGTATGGGGCTACCGGGCCCTGCTCTTTCTGGTAGTGTCCTGTCCCTGCGCCCTGGTCATTTCCGTACCGCTGGCATTCTTCGGCGGCATCGGCGGTGCCTCACGCAAAGGCATACTTGTCAAAGGCGGCAACTGGCTCGAAGTGCTGGCCCGCACCGGCACGGTGGTTTTTGACAAGACCGGCACGCTGACACAAGGGGTGTTTGAAGTGACGGCCGTCCATCCCGAAAAAATCGACGGGCAGGAATTGCTCCACCTGGCCGCCCATGTGGAGCGCTACAGCGCCCATCCCATCGCAGTATCCCTGAAAAACGCCTACCCCGGTGAACAGGACGGCTGCCTCGTGAGCCAGGTGGAAGACCTGGCCGGCCAGGGTGTCCGCGCCCAGGTGAACGGCCAAACGGTCTGCGTGGGCAACACCCGCCTGATGGACAGCATAGGCGCTGCCTGGCTGCCTTGTGAAAAGAGCGGTACCATCGTCCATGTGGCCATCGATGGGCTGTATGCCGGCCATATCGTCATTTCGGACCGCATCAAAGACGATGCCGCACAGGCCATAGAAGGCTTGCGAAAAGCCGGCATCCAGCACACGGTGATGCTCACCGGTGACAACGAGCAGACAGCCCGCAGTGTAGCAGAGACCCTGGGCCTCAATGAGTTCCATGCCGGCTTGTTGCCTGCCGACAAAGTGCATCTGCTCGAAAAACTGGTCCGCAAAGAAAAAGGCCGCCGCGCCGTGGCATTCGTCGGTGACGGCATCAACGACGCACCGGTGCTGGCCCGTGCCGACCTGGGCATCGCCATGGGCGGACTGGGTCAGGATGCCGCCATCGAAGCCGCCGATGTGGTGCTGATGGACGACCGGCCCTCAAAGATTGTCACCGCCATCCGCCTGGCCCGCAGGACCTTGCGCATTGCCCGTGAAAACACTGTTTTTGCCATCGGTGTAAAGCTGGCGGTGCTGGTGCTGGCACTCCTGGGACTGGCCAGCATGGCCATGGCCGTGTTTGCCGACGTGGGGGTAACGGTGCTGGCCGTACTGAATTCGATGCGTTGCCTGCGCAAATAATTTCAGGGCTTGGCTGTATCGCCGATAATCCGTATTTTTACGGCGTAATCAAGCTTCTGATATGGCCATCACGGACGAAAACGAACTGTTCAGACGAAGCCGCCGGCTGCTGGGCGATGCCACGCTCGAGGCACTGAGCCGGGCCAAAGTCATATTGCTGGGCTCGGGCGGAGTGGGCAGCTGGTGCGCCGAAGCCCTGGTGCGCAGCGGCCTTCGCCATCTCACCATCGTCGATTGCGACCAAGTGGCCGCCAGCAACGTGAACCGCCAGGCCATGGCCACGACCCGCACGCTGGGCCGGCCCAAGGTGGAAGCCATGAAAGAGCGTTTGCTTGAAATCAATCCAACAGCCCATATCACCGCTGTCCAACAACCCTATCACGCCGAGACGGCCGGAGACTTCCATCTCGAGGATTACGACTATGTGATCGATGCCATCGACACCCTCGACGACAAGGCCAGCCTCATCCTGCAGGCGACGGCGCTGCCTGTCACCTTCTTCTCTTCTATGGGCGCAGCCCTGAAAATCGACCCGTCCCAGATCCGAAGCGATGTCTTTCGCAAAGTGCACGGCTGCCCGCTGGCCCGGGCCTTGCGCCACCGTTTCAAACAGCGACAGGCCTTCCCCTCGCGCGATTTCCGTTGCGTGTATTCGCCCGAACTGCTCCCCAACCTGGGAGAGACCGCCGAGCATGAAAGCGCCGGACCGGGCAAAGGACAGGTGAACGGCTCACTGGTCCACATCACCGCCATCTACGGCTGCACCCTGGCCGGGATGGTGATCCAGGACATCTATCGTCAAAACCGACCTCAAACCCTATGAAACAACGTTTGTCCTTTTCCTTTTGCCTGAGACGCTGCCTGATGGCATTGCTCTGCTGCCTGATGGTGCTGCCGGCCATGGCCCAGCCCCTGAGCTATGGCATCAACGAGCAGTACGACAACCAGGCCATCAACCGCATCTGGGCCCGCATGGACAGCATCAAGGCCTATCGGCCCACCGTGGCCGTGGTTTTGAGTGGTGGCGGTGCCAAAGGCGCGGCCCAGTTGGGCACCCTGCAATATCTCGAAGAAATCGGCATGCCTGTCGATCTGGTGCTGGGCACCAGCATCGGCGGCCTCATCGGCGGTCTGTACGCCTGCGGCTATTCTGCCAGCCAGTTGGAGGAAATCATCAGGCACATCGACTGGCAAAGCCTCCTGACCGACAAGATAGAGCGCAAGTGGCTGACTCCGGAACATATCCGCCACAAAGACCGCTGCCTTCTCACCCTCCCCTACAAGTACTCGCAACGGGCCATGGTCGGTTCGGGCGACCGGCGTATCAAACTCGGCGCCGACGCGCCGGCCGGCATTCTGAGCAGCATGCCCTCAGGCGTCGTCTATGGCCAACACATAAGCAGTCTTTTCAGTTCGCTCACCATCGGCTACCAGGGCGAAACCGACTTTTTCGACCTGCCCCGGCCTTTTGTCTGCATCGCCACCGAAATGGTCTCGGCCAAACAGAAAATCTGGATGAGCGGCCACTTGAACACCGCCCTGCGCTCGACCATGTCCATCCCCGGGATTTTCACCTCGGTCAAAGTCGACAGCATGGTGCTGGTCGATGGAGGCATGCGCAATAATTTTCCCGCCGACCTGGCCCGCATCATGGGGGTCGACATCGTGATCGGCGTGGATGTCACCACCCCAGCCTATCGTTATGAGGAGCTGAACAACCTGCTCGATATCGCCTCCCAGGCCATCGACCTGCCCGGCCGCGATACATACCTGAGCAATCTGCAATATGCCGATATCCTGATCCACCCCGAAGTGGCGCCCTACAACATGCTCAGTTTCGATGCCCAAAGCATAGATTCGCTCATCGAGCGGGGCAAAGCTGCCGTTGCCGGGCAGCGCGACCATCTGCTGGCTATCCGCGAGAAGATGGGAAGCGCCGTTCAAAGCCTGCACAATCCGCCGGCCGTCAACCTCGGCGACACGATCCTCCGCCTCAGCGGCTACCGTTTCGAAGGAGTCAGCGAGGCCGAAGCCCAATACCTGTCGCGCATGGTCGGCTTTATCCAGTCGGACAGCCTCACCCTCTCCAAAGCCTCGATAGACAGGGCGATCAACATCCTTTACGGCACGCAGGCCTTCGATTATGTCCACTACGAGCTGCTGGGGCGCAGCGAGCCCTACGAGTTGGTATTCATCTGCCGGCCGGGGCCGGTCAACCGCCTGTCGGTAGGGGCCCGCTTCGACACAGAAGAATATGCCAGCCTGCTTATCAACCTGGGACTGAACAGTTGCGTGCTTTCGGGCCACGAGCTGGATTTCACCGGAAAGTTCAGTGCCAACCCGGCACTAAAGTTCCGATATACCTGGAAAAACTTGTCCGGGCCCGACTTGAATCTGTCGGCCGAAGGCCGCTACAACGGCATCAACCGTTTCGGCTACGGCAAATACACCTACCAGATGGATTTCTTCCACACCCGCTATCAGGCCTGGCTGTCCAATTCCCAGCGCAAAAAGCCCGAACTGAAGCTCGGTATCAAGGAAGAGAGCTTTTATTTCAAGCATGCCCTGTCCAACTATGCCGGCATAGAGGACATGCTCAAAGACGAGTATTTCCGGCGCAACCAATACCTGGGGCTGTTTGCCGGACTGGAGACTGACAGCCGCGATGACAGCTATTTCCCCAACAAGGGGACCTATTTCAAGGCCACCTACAACTGGATGTTTGTCGCCCTGGTCAAATATGTCGATCCTTTCCACGCGCTCCAGGCGGATTTCGAGACGGTCTGCCCCTTGAGCCGGCGCTTCGCGCTGCTGCCTTCGCTACACTGCCGCCACCTTGTCGGCAGCGAAATCCCCTGGTCGCACTTCAACCTGATAGGTGGTCAGATGGCCGGACGCTTCTCCGAGCAACAGATTCCCTTTACCGGGGTGGAATACGTACAGGCCCTGTCCGACCAATTGGGTGTCGCTGCCCTGAAACTGCGCTACAGTCCGGCCAGCAACCATTATGTGACGGGCATCTACAATGCCGCCTACACAGCCGACCAACTGGACGACTATTTTCTGCAGTTCCAAGGCCGGCTCTACCACGGCTGCGGCCTGGAATATGCCTACAACTCGGTCATCGGTCCCTTTAAGATCGACCTCTACTGGTCAGACCTGAAAAAGCAGCTGGGTGCTTATATGAGCATCGGTCTTGACTTCTGACAATCATCTCAATCATAGATATATGAGAAGCATTCTGATAATCAAAATAATAGCATTTTTAATCATTCCACTTTCAGCAATGGCAGCCTCGCCCGTGCCCATTGCACGGCCCGATTGGTCGGCCGTCACGGGCATTGCGCCCAAATACTTCGGACCCAATGCTTTTCCTGTGCCCGACATGCTCGACGGGCGCATTCCCGATCAGTTGAAGGTGGAAGCCGCCGTCGATTACTTCAAGGGTTTTCTGGTGGAAGGGGCCACCGACATCACTCAAGATTTTTTCCTGGGCATCCACATTCCGCTCTTTTCCAAACGGGCTTCCCTGTCGGTCTGGATGCCGGTTGTCGAAAGATGGCACTACGATGCCGCCATACGCACCGCCCGCCGCATCGGATCGGCCGACGGCGACATTGGCTACGACTCGGGCGACGCCTATTTCGGAGTCAACATCCAGGTGCTGGAGGAAAGCACCCGCCGGCCTGGTGTCACCTTGAGGGCCATCACCAAGAGTGCCAGTGGCAACAACTATGGCTACGCCCGTTATTACGATGCCCCGGGCTATTACTTCGATGCTTCGGCAGGCAAAACCCTGGGCGCCTTCCGGCTGGCCGTTTCCAGCGGCTTTCTGGCCTGGCAGACCGACAACGGCCGGCAAAACGATGCCGTCATGTACGGTGTGCAAACGGCCTACACCCTGCGGCAATGGTCCGTGCAAGCCAGCTGGGGCGGCTACATCGGCTGGGAAGACTACGGCGACCGGCCCTGCACGCTCAAAGTCCGCACCGCCTGGCGCTTCGATCACATCGAGCCCTACATGTTTTTCCAACAGGGCCTCCACGACTACCCCTTCACACAGTATCGGCTGGGGGCGGTCTATTATCTCTGAAAAGCGATTACAATATCGACGAGAATAAGCGCAGGAAGTTCTGCCACAACACCTTGTACCAAGGATACCGCGCCACGTCGTCCAAAGTTACTTCGCTGCAGTCGTCCATGTCCTTGCGGAAAATCTCCAGGTAATGGGCAGCCACCGGCTCATCGAAGATATAGGTGTTGACTTCGTAGTTGATGTTGAAACTGCGGTAGTCGAGATTGGCCGTGCCGATGCTGGTCAGGTAGTCGTCGCATAGCAGGGTCTTGCAATGCATGAATTCGGTCTCGTATTCAAAAATTTTAACACCAGCTTCCAGCAGTTCGGCGTAGAACGAGCGGTTGACCGCCTCCATGAACTTGGTGTCGTTGCGGCGCGACAGCATCAGGCGCACATCCACCCCGCTCAGGGCAGCGCTCTTCAGGGCATCGAGCAATGGAACCGGCGGCACAAAATATGGCGTTTGCAGATAGACATAGCGACGGGCATGCTGCACAATCCAGTCGGTGGCCATCAACAAGGTGGGCCATTCGGCCTCGGGTTCGTCGGGCACCACCTGCATGAGTTTGCCGTTGAAGGCCTGCGACGGAACCGGGGTTGGGTTGCTGAGCATCGGGAAATAGTCCATCACGGGCCGGTCGATGGTGCCCCGGGCGGTGAGCCAGGAATCCAGGAAGGAGGTCTGCAAAGCCGCCACGGCGTCGCCCACGATACGCAGGTGCGTGTCGCGCCACTGGTGGAAATAATGGTCGTTGATACTCATGCCGCCCGTGTAGCCGATCCGGCCGTCGATGACCACGATTTTGCGGTGGTTGCGGTAGTTGAGTTTGGTGACGTATTTGAGCAGATGATAGCGCGGATTGCTGAATTTGACCACTTCCACCCCGGCCTTCTTCATGGCATCATAGTAGAAGGTGCTGATGGGCAGGTTGGCCACATTCTCGTTCAGGAAACGCACTTTGACCCCTTCCCGGGCCTTTTCCATCAGCAGGCGCTTGACTTCACGGCTGCCTTTGTCGCGGCCGAAGCGGAAATACTCCATGTGGATCGACTCCCTGGCCTCGCGCAAATCCTGCATGAGCAGCTCATACTTGCGCTGCCCGTTGGTGATGACCTCGAAACTGTTGCCGTCGGTGAGCGCCATCCCGCTACCCCGTTGCAGCAGGCGGACCAATGGACGGAATTCCTCCCTGATTTTCTCTTCGTGGGCATGGCCGAAAAGCAAATCCCGCAACCTGTCGTCGGCTCCCTGGTCGAAAGCCTCTCGCGAACATTGGTGACGCGCATTGTAGAACCAATGGTGACGGTAGTTGATGCCTATCAGGATATACAGGACCAAGCCGATGACCGGAAGAAGGGCGATGACCAGCAACCAGGCCAGCTTGCCGCCCGGTTCGCCCCGATCGACAATGATGACCAGCACGGCTCCCAGCACTAGCAGGCCCAGCAATAAGGACACTATCAGGTTCATCTTATCTCTCCTTGCGGAAGCGACGGAAAAGTGACTTCAGATCGACAGCCTGCATGCGGACATGCCGATGTTTCTTGTCGGGATTCATTTCGTCGAAATTGATCAAAAGCCCCGTATCGAGCACATTGCCGAATTCGTCGTTGATGGAAGTGCCGAAGATCTTCATCGTGGCCGAAAGGTTCATGTAGGAATTGACCAAGGGCGGAATGGAAACCCCCATCTTGAGGATTTCGGCCTTCAGTATCTTGTAGTCCTCGGCAAAGCCGTCTTCCGTGAGCACATGCTTGAGGCGATGGGGGGTCTTCACCTTGAAGGGATGCTTGGGCACGATCAGGTGTTCGTTGCGCTCCCCGAAATGCTTGTTCAGGAAATACAGGATCATGGCCAGTCCTTCCTCGGGGAAGGAGGGGTAGATGGTCATCTTGCCGAACATGTATTTGGCGCGGTTCTTGTAGAGCAGCATCAGGGCGCCGATGCCGTCGAACAGGTTGTCCAGGGCATATAGGCTCTTGCTGCCCGCCTTGGAGCTCTGGTAATCGACACTGACAAAGGAACGGCCAAACTCGATGGTCTTCAAGAAATACTTTTTCAGGAAACGGTGGCTGAAATGGAACAAGTGGGAAGAGGTCAGGATGGGCTGGCCCTCATAGTCGAACACAGCCTTGTCGCACAGCGTGTAGCGATAGCCGCCGATGATGCATTCCGCATCCGGATCCCAGACCACCAGTTGTTTGTAGCCATAGGCCGGATCGGTGTCGAACTTGTCGATGTCCAGGGCTTCGCCCGTACCGCCTCCACCGTTTCGGAAAGCAATCTCGCGCAAGCGGCCGATTTCCCTGATCACATTGGGCGCATTCTGGTTATCGACAATATAGACCTGGTTGCCACCCCGGTTGGTGTCTCTGACAAAACACTGGGGATTGAGCTCCGCCTTGAGCACTTCTTTTTCGACGGCGTCGATTATCTTCTTCATACTCTCCTCTATATGTCCCGCTTGGGATACTATTCACTCAACTCGTATGCCTTGTCCCTGACCCAGGCGGCCCAGTCCTGATCCTTTCTGTCCGACGTAAACGTCTGCCAGGGGATGGGTTTGCCGATATTCACCGTGATGGGTTTGTGCTGTCCACGGTAAAGTTCGTCGGGCAGGCAAAACATGGCAAAGTTAGTTTTTATTCTCAAGAATCGGCACAACTGGTCGATAAAATAAAAGCGGCGCGAGTTGCGGCCCGACATCCATACAGGGATGACATCGCGCTGATACTGCCGGCTCTTGGTCACGAAAGTCTTGCGCCAGGCCGGGTCCTGGATCTTGCCGTTGTAGCGGCGCGAACACTTGCCGGCGGGGAACCAGATGATCTGGTTGTCGGAAGCATAAATGTCGTTGGTCCCTGTCGAAAGGGAACTGCTCTGCCGGCTACTGCCCAGCTTGTTGACCGGGACCAGGTATTCCGACAGCTGTGTCAGGCTGGCCAGGATGTCGTTGGCCAGAAAACGGATCTTGCCCTGGTAATGGATGCCCAGCACCGAGATGATGGCCAGCGCGTCGATGCCTCCCAGGGGATGGTTGCTCACAAAGGCGAACTTGCCCTCGGCAGGGATGTTCTCCAGCCCGTGCACCGTCACCGGGACGTCGAGATATTCCAGGGCGCCGGTGGCGAAATCATAGCCCAGCCGCCCCTGGCGGAAATAGTCGTTGAGAAAATCCTCGTGGACGAAGTTCTTTATCCAGCGGATGAGGAAGGAAGGCACCCGGCGGCCTTTGGCCCGGCTGTCGATGATTTGCTGCAGATCGATCAGTGCGACTTTGTTTTCTGCCATTGTGGTGAGCGTTGGCGGACGCAGTGGCGTCCGTTGTTGTCTGCATTAGCAAAGGTAGCGCAAAGACGGCGCATCGCCAAACTTTCGGTTTGCTTTTCTGTCGAATAGAACGTAAATTTGCCGTCATCATGCCTATCGACCATCATATCGACAATCTGGTCTCGGCCAGCATCCACAGCCCCGAATCGATGTACCACACCATCCGGAGCCTGGGCATCGTGCCTTTCTTTTCGGGATTGGTACCCGGTTATTCCATTGAGGAATACACGCCCGAAGAGTATTGGTTTACCGATGAGGAACTGGGGCCCTGGGACTGGAAAATCGACGTGGTGCTCTACGGCGACATTGCCTACGGCAAATTTCTCTACGGTGGCAAAAGCTCCTTCGCCACGGTCGAGTGCTACCGCGAGCTGATGAATTGGAAACGCACCCAGGCCCGCTACCAGCCTTCGGGCAGCCAACTCACCGTCATGAAGGAAGTGGAGCAAAAAGGACTCATCACCGTACGTGAGGTGCGCCGGCTCCTGTCGGTCAAGAAATCGGCCGCCGACAGCCTGCTCATGCGCCTGCAAAACGACACCCGGCTGGTCATCGGCAACATCGACCGGGTCTATCGGGGTGACGACCTGCACTACAACGGCTGGCAACAGGCCTCCTTCTGCCGGCCCGAGGATCTGTTTATCGACTTCGATCTGGACCCCGGCCACAGC
>JAFSRR010000092.1 GCA_017446025.1 Bacteroidales bacterium
AGACACTTCCAACGGCGATAGGCCCATCATGACCAGTGAATATGCCCACGCCATGGGCAATGCCATGGGCAACTTCAAGGAGTACTGGGACGAGATCTACAGCCATCCGCGCATGCTGGGCGGCTTTATCTGGGACTGGGTGGACCAGGGCATCGAGACCGATCTGCCCGACGGCCGGGTCAAGGTCTGCTACGGCGGTGATTTCGGCGACCGGCCCAATTCCAAGGCTTTCTGCCTGAACGGTGTCATCCTCTGCGACCGCGGCCTGACACCCAAATACTACGAAGTCAAGAAAGTATATCAGCCTTTCCTCATCGAAAAGGCTATGATCAAGGTGGCGCCCGACAAGGCTGGCACGGTGCCTGTGATGTTGCGCATCACCAACCGCAACCATCATCTGACGACAGCGCCTTTCCGTCTGCTGTGGAGCATCGCCCATGAAGGGCGTGTTATCGAAAAGGGCGAGTTGCCCCTGCCGGAAATCGCTCCTGGCGAATCGACCCAGCTGACATTGCGCTCGACCAAATGGCAGAAGCTCACGGGCAATGTCCTGTTGAAGGTGTCCGTCGTGCAGAAGGAGAAGCAGCTCTGGGCCGAGGCCGGCTACGAGACGGCCTGGGAACAGTTCTTCCTGAAAACGGCCGAGCTGGCCCTGCCTACGGTCAAACCGGGCAAGGTTGGCCTCTATGACGACGGCCAGACGCTCACGGTCAAGGCCAAAAACATCGTCTACCAGTGGGACAAGGCAACGGGAGCTTTGACGGGCATCCAAAACGGCTCGCGCAGCTACCTGGCCCACAATCAGGAATTGCCGGCCCAGCCCTACAGCGAGGCCTGGCGTGCCCCGACCGACAACGACGCCGGGTTCGGCAATTGGATCGCCAAGGACTGGCAGACCCACCGTCTGGCCAATCCTGTCCGCAGCACGGAAAAGGTGGAGGCCGCTTCAGAAGAGGGTTGTGTCAAGGTGACGGTCAGCGACCGCTGCGAGTTCCTTCGCGGCTCGGTGGCCCGGCTCACTGTCTATACGGTCCACAGCGACGGCATGCTGGAAGTCTGGCAGCAGTTCAGCCCCCAGGGCGATCTGCCGGTATTGGCCCGTCTGGGCAGTGCCTGGACGATAGCTGCGGCCTACCAGCGCCTGGAGTGGTTCGGCCGTGGCCCGATGGAAAGCTATGCCGACCGCAAGACAGGGCAGGAGACAGGTCTCTGGCGCTCGAAGGTATCTGAGCAGCTCTTCCCCTATCCCAAGCCCCAGGAAAGCGGCAACCACGAGGATGTCCAGTGCCTGAGCCTGCTCGATGAGCGCGGCCATGGGCTGAAATTCCTGGCCGTGGGCGAGCCTTTCGTCTTCTCGGCCTTGCCCTATACGGCTGCCGATATCGCCGCTGCCCGCCACCAGACGGAGTTGCAGCCGCGCAGCGAGATCATCTGCCACATCGATGCCGCCCAGCTCGGCCTTGGCAACAGCAGTTGCGGCCCGGGTGTATTGAAAAAGTATCTGGTAGAGAAGAGAGAAATCCATTATTGTATCATTCCCGAATAATAACATAGTCCTATGAAAACTTCCAAGTATAGCCTGTTGGCGGCACTTCTTCTGTTGTCGTCGAGCCTGTGGGCCGAAGCTCCGCGAACGATGACGGCCCTGCGCGAGCATTTTGTCGAGCCGACCGAGGAATCGGCTCCCTGGATATTCTGGTACTGGATGAACGGCGCTGTGACCAAGGAAGGTATCACGGCCGATCTGGAAGCTATGAAGGAAATCGGCCTGGAAGGCACCTATCTGATGCCCATCCGCGACTCTTCCCGGGTGCAGTTCATGCCCAACTCCGTGCTGCAAGGCACCGACAAATGGTGGGAGATGGTGGGCTGGTCGATGCAGGAGGCCGACCGCCTGGGCCTGAAGATTGGCCTGCACATCTGCGACGGTTTCGCCCTGGCCGGTGGTCCGTGGATCACTCCCGAGATGTCCATGCAGAAGGTGGTCTATTCCATGCAGACCGTCGCCGGCGGACAATACAAGACTCTGGTTTTGGACCAGCCGGCTTCTCTGGAAGGATACTACGAGGACATTGCCTGCCTGGCGCTGCCCATCCGTTCGGCGGCCTCGACCGACGAGGTCCGTCCCCGGGTCACCTGCAGCACGGGCGAGGATGTCTCCTTCCTGCCCGACGGTCGCGGCAAGTTGGTGTCCAAGACCCCTCTGTGGGTGCAATATGCTTTTGACGAGCCTTTTACGGCCGCTTCGATGACCGTCTCGCCCAGCGGCACCAATTTCCAGGCCCTGCGCTGGCGGGTGGCTGTCAGCGACGACGGTGAGAGCTTCCGCGACATCAAGACCTGCGAGCCCGCCCGTCGTGGCTGGCAGGACACCGATGCGGCCAATACCTACAGCCTGCCCGAGACAACGGCCCGCTATTTCCGCTTCTATTGGACGCCCGAGGGTACCGAGCCCGGCGCCGAAGACCTGGATGCCGCCAAGTGGAAGGCCGACCTGAGCGTCCGCAAGATACGCCTCAGTGCGCTGCCCCTGATCGAGAATTTCGAGGGCAAGACCGGTCTGGTCTGGCGTCTGAGTCCGCGCCTGACGTCGGAGGATATCGCAGCCTCTTCCTGCGTGGCTTTGGAAGATATCATTGACTTGAGCGCCCGGATGGATGCCCAGGGCGTGCTGACCGATGTCCGGTTGCCGCGCGACCGCCAGTGGCTGATCTTGCGTCTGGGCCATACCTCGACCGGCCACCGCAACGACACGGGCGGGGGTGCCAAAGGCCTGGAATGCGACAAATTCAATCCGGCTGCCGTCCAGTTGCAGTTTGACAACTGGTTCGGCGC
>JAFSRR010000093.1 GCA_017446025.1 Bacteroidales bacterium
GCATCGTCAAAATCGAGCACTTCACCGATTTCTCCCACCATGTCGTTCGAATGGCAGCGCATATCGATCTGCGAGCCTTCCACCATCAGGAAGAAGCCGTTCTTTTCCTTTTTCAGTTTTTGGATGGCCAGATCCACGGCACGGGGCAGGAAGTCGCCACGA
Source organism: Bacteroidales bacterium (assembly GCA_017446025.1). Taxonomy (GTDB): domain Bacteria; phylum Bacteroidota; class Bacteroidia; order Bacteroidales; family UBA1402; genus UBA1757. The sequence goes on from JAFSRR010000093.1 coordinate 163, forward strand.
CCGTCTACGACGGTGGGCAGTTTGTCTTCGGCGCAGAAAGCGGCCAGGTACTTCGAAGAAGAATTGATGGCATCGTCAAGCGTATAGACCACATCGTAACCTTTGACACGCAGGCTGTCGCTCATGTTCAAGCTGTCCTTGCGGGCTTCGAAATGCTTGCGGCCGCCACCGATCATGACATCGGGGCCGTGGTGGACGAAATCGACAGCGATTTCCTCGGCTTTGTTTCGATTCGTCTGATGAGCGACAAAAGAGGCTGGAGTGGCATGTGTCATAGCACAGGTCACAACAATACCTGTAGCCTTACCGTTACAGGCAGATTGTTCCAAGATGGACTCTACAGGCACGCTGTCCCTGTTCAGACCAATAGCATAGTTGTAGGTCTTCACGCCGCAAGCCATGGCAGTACCACTGGCGGCAGAGTCAGTCACCTTGTTATCGGCCGACCAGGTTTCCTGCAGGGCAAAGGCCGTTGTCGCAGCCATCATCTGAAGGGGTTCACCCTTGGCCCATGCACCGGCGTAAGCCTGGTTCAGCCCCATTCCATCACCAATCATAAAAATCACATTCTTGACAACCGGTTCGCTGTCCTTCTTCTGGCAACCGGCCAACAGAAGGCAGGCAGCAGCCAGTAACCACATCATTCTCTTCATAATTCGTATAATTAAAAGATTAACGTATTTCTTCCATTAATTTCTGCACCGCTTCGTCGGTTTGCGTCAGTTTCTGGCGGCAGAAACGGATCAACTCCGTTGCCCGGCCCACTTTTTTGAGCATGTCGTCCACATCCATGTCGCCCTGCTCGATCGAGGCCAGGATCGACTCCAACTCTTCCATTGCGGCTTTATATGTCTTCTTCTCCATTCTCTACAGTTTTAGAAACCAATATCCCGTCTGCCAACCTGGTCTCCAGCATACTGCCCTTGGGCAGGCCCTTGGCCGACCGCAGCAGGCGGCCTTGACACAGCGTCATCGAGTAGCCCCTTTCCAACTGGCGGCGGGGCGAGACCGCCGCTATATCCTTTTCAATCAGGTCGAGCCGGTGTTGGGCCTGCAGCAACCGCTGCCCGCTCTGACGCCTGAGCGTCTCCCGTATCGTTTCCAGCCGCCGGCCGCCGGCGGCGATCCATGCTTCGGTCTTCTGCTGCAAGCGCAACTGAGAGGCTTGGAGCTTCAACCTCTGTCCCTGGCAGAACACGTCCGTGGCCCGGCGGCAGCGCTCGGCCGCCTGTTGCCACTGTCTGTCCAGTTGCCGGTGGACGTCCCTGAGCAATGTCTCCAGGCGCGCAGTGCAGGTTTCGAGGGCTTCCTGCCGGACAGCCATCCGGTCGATGAGCCAAGCCGCGGCAGCCGTCGGTGTCTTGACCGACACATGGGCCACCGCATCGGCCACCGACTTGTCGCGCTCATGCCCCACGCCCACCAACACCGGCAGGGGGAACTGGGCCAGTGCCGAGCAAAGGTCGTAGCTGTCGAAGCACGACAGGTCGGCCGAGGCACCTCCACCCCGTATCAACACCACCATGTCAAACATGGCCCTGTGCTCCAGGATCCGGTCGAGTGCCTCCAAAATGGAAGCCTCCGCCTGGTTGCCCTGTACGATGGCCGGGAACAGCTTCGCATAGAAGGCATAGCCTCCCGACGAAAGCTGGTGTACGAAATCCTCGTAGCCGGCCGCCTTCTCCGAAGAGATCACCGCCAGGCGCTGGGGCAGCAAGGGGGTGGGCAGTTGCCGGTTCATCTCCAACACCCCGTCCTCCTCCAGTCGCCGAAGGATTTCCCGACGGCGCAAGGCCCATTCGCCCAGCGTGTACTCGGGATCGATGTCAGTTATTGTCAAAGAAAGGCCGTAGAGTTCGTGAAAACTGACACTCACCTCGGCCAGTATTTTTTGCCCGACGGCCAACGCACTGCCGGTAGCCTCTTCAAACTGCAAACTGAGCGGAAACCAGACATTGGCCCAGATCACCGCCCGCATACGGGCTGTCAGACGGTCGCCACTGCCCTTCTCTATCAGTTCCAGATAGCAATGCCCCGAGCTGTTGGCCTTGCACTCTGCTATCTCGGCCCTGACCCAGTACGACTCCGGGAAAGCGTCCTCCAGCCGGTCGCGGATCAGGGTATTGAATTCGTACAGGCCGTAACTGTGTCTCATGGCCTCGGGACAGACTATACTTATTGTATCGTGACGTTGTGCGCGTCCTGGTAGAGCAACTCCTTGCCCTCCGACTGATTGATGGTCACCTTGTCGAGCAGGATACCGTCCACCTGGGCCAGGATGCCGCCGCGGCGGGCCGTGAAGATGCTGTTGTGGATTTCCACCTCGCTGAGCTTCATTTCGGGCAGGCCGTTGAACAGGAAGGCGCAGTCGGCGCCGTCGCAGATGACATGGCTGATATAGATCTTGCGGAACACCGGCGTGGTCTCGTCCACGGGGCGCATCTCCATTTTGATCTGATCGGGCGCATCGCCTTCTTCAGGCACGGGCGACTTGCCGGAATAATACAGGTTGAACGACAAAGCTTCGGTGGGGATGTCCACCATGCGGATGCCGTCGATGAAAATATCCTCCACCACACCGCCGCGGCCGCGCGTGCTCTTGAAACGCAGGCCGACATCCGTTCCCAGGAAGGTGCAGTCCTTGACATAGAGCCGGCGGGCACCGCCCGACATCTCACTGCCGATGACGAAACCGCCATGACCGTGATAGACCGTGTTGCCGACAATCAAAGCATCTTGCGTGGGCATGCCCCGACGGCGGCCCTGGGCATCCTTGCCCGACTTGATGCAGATGGCATCGTCGCCGACATCGAAAGTGCACTGGGTGATGATGGAGTTGGTGCACGATTCCAGGTCCAGGCCGTCACCGTTTTGCGAATACCAGGGGTTGCGCACCGAAACACGGTAGAGCACCACATTCTCGCAGCAGTAGGGATGCAGGCACCAGGCCGGGGAATTCTGGAACGATACTCCCGAGAGCAAGACATTCTTGCAATGACGGAAACTGAGCATGACCGGACGGAAGAAATCCTTGATCGATTCCAGGGTCTCGCGGTCGGAGGAAGCACGCAGGAAACCGTCTTCATAACCGGCACGGCCCCCTTCGGAGGGGAACCAGATGTCGCCCCGGCGGCTTAGTGCGCCGCCCGAGTCGAGCAGTTTCTGCCACTGGCTGTTGGTCATCTTGCCACGCTTGACCGGACGCCAGCTGTCGCCCTGGCCGTCCAGGACACCCCCGCCGACGATGGCGATGTTTTCGCAGTTCAAGGCCGAAAGCGGCGACTGGCAACGCCAGGCGTCCCAACCCTCGAAGGTGCTGCGAATAAGGGGATAGCGGCTGTGATCGCGGGTAAACAGGATCACGGCTCCCTTTTCGACGTTCAGACAGAAATTGCTGGTGAATTCTATCGGGCCTGTCAGCCAGATACCGGGGCCTACCCGCAGCTCACCGCCGCCCTTCTGGGCGATATGGGCAATGGCATCGGCAAAGGCCTGGGTATTGTCGGCCGTTCCGTCGTTGACACCGCCGAAATCGGCGATGTCCACCCGGTAGTCGGGAATGTCCGGCAACTGATAGGCCGGCATGGCGAAAGGCAGGTTGTCATACAAAGCATCCAGATCTTGTGTCATCCTGCAGGTTTCCTTGCCACAGGAAGACATCAGCACACACATCACGACAAGGCAGACGGCCGTCAGGCTGCCCGACCACAGGGTAACGGATCTTGATTTCATAGCTGTTATCGTTTAGAAAATGTCAAATCAGGCATCGATGTTGGCATAGGTGGCGTTGGCCTCGATAAACTCGCGGCGCGGGCCCACATCGTCGCCCATCAGCATGGAGATGATGTAGTCGGCTGCCGCAGCGTTTTCGATAGTCACCTGGCGCAGGATGCGGTTGGCCGGCTCCATGGTGGTGGAAGCCAGCTGCTCGGCATTCATTTCACCCAGACCTTTGTATCGCTGGGTATGGATGGCGTTCTCCTGGCCGCCGCCGTATTTGTCGATGAAGGCCTGGCGCTGCTGGTCGGTCCAGCAGTACTCTTCGATCTTGCCCTTGCGGCACAGATACAGAGGCGGGTTGGCAATATAGAGATAGCCCTTCTCGATGATGGGCTTCATGTAGCGGAAGAAGAAGGTCATGATCAGGGTGTCGATGTGGCTGCCATCGACATCGGCATCGGTCATGATGATGATCTTGTGGTAGCGCAGCTTGTCGAGGTTCAGCTCCTTGGAATCATCGTCCGTGCCGATGGTCACACCCAAGGCGGTGTAGATGTTGCGGATTTCCTCGCTGTCGAAGACACGGTGGGGCATGGCCTTCTCGACGTTCAGGATCTTACCGCGCAGGGGCAGGATGGCCTGGTACTCGCGGTGACGGCCCTGCTTGGCCGTGCCGCCTGCCGAATCACCCTCGACAAGGAAGATCTCGCATTTTTCCGGATCGCGGTTGGTGCAGTCGGCCAGCTTGCCCGGCAGACCACCGCCGGAGAGCGGGGATTTGCGCTGGACCATTTCACGGGCCTTGCGGGCGGCGTTGCGGGCCGTGGCGGCCAGCACCACCTTGTCCACGATCGTGCGGGCGGCCTTGGGATGTTCCTCCAGGTAGTTGCCCAGGGCCTCGGCCACCGTCTGATCGACGATACCCATCACCTCGTTGTTGCCCAGCTTGGTCTTGGTCTGGCCTTCGAACTGGGGTTCGGCCACCTTGACCGAAATCACGGCCGTCAGGCCTTCGCGGAAGTCATCGCCCGAAATCTCCACCTTGACTTTCTCGAGCAGCTTGGCATCATCGGCATATTTCTTCAGCGTGCGGGTCAGGGCACGACGGAAACCGGCCAGGTGCGTACCGCCTTCGATGGTGTTGATGTTGTTGACGTAGGAATGGACATTCTCCGTGTAGGAGGTATTGTAGATCATGGCCACCTCAACCGGGGTGCCGTATTTGTCGGTGGAAATGTGGATCACATCGTCGATGAGCGGTTCGCGGATGCCGTCGATGTAGCGGACAAACTCGTTCAGGCCCTGCTCCGAATAGAAGGTGTCGCTGCGGGGAGCCGCCTGGGGATCGTCCGGATTGGGACGCAGGTCGGTCAGGGTCAGGGTGATGCCGGCATTCAGATAGGCCAGCTCACGCAGACGGTTCTCGAGGATGTTGTATTTGTATTCCGTGGTGGAGAAAATCTCCTTGTCAGGCAGGAAGGTGATGGTCGTACCCGTCTTGTCCGACGGACCGACTTCGCGCACCGAATACAGCGGCTTGCCCTTGGCATAGTCCTGCTCGTATTTCTTGCCGTCGCGGCAGACCTCCACATGGAAAGCCGACGACAGGGCATTGACGCATGACACGCCGACGCCGTGCAGACCGCCCGACACCTTGTACGAACCTTTGTCGAACTTACCGCCGGCGTGCAGCACCGTCAGGACGACCTCCAGGGCCGAGCGATGTTCCTTTTCGTGCATATCGACCGGAATACCGCGTCCGTTGTCGCTCACCGTCACCGAGTTGTCGGGATTGATCCAGACCTTGATGTCGTTGCAGAAGCCGGCCAGCGCCTCGTCGATACAGTTGTCCACCACCTCATAGACCAGGTGGTGCAAACCCTTCTCGGAAGTATCGCCGATATACATGGCCGGACGCTTGCGGACAGCTTCCAGTCCTTCCAGTACCTGGATATTTTTCGCAGAGTAGTCGCTCTGCTGTTCCTGCTTGATTTCTTCTTCCATCATAGTGTTTAGTTTCAGTTCATTATCCAGGGTTCCACCCCCTGGGCGAAGGCCGTTTTCGACAGGCCCTAAAAACGAACAAATATAGCCGTTTTTTTACGATAAAACAATGGCTCCAGCCCCATTTTTTGCCCAAATAATGTAAAAAACGGGGAGAAAGTTTGTTTTTACGGGGAAATGCCCTACCTTTGCACCCGTAATACATCGCGGAGTGGAGCAGTGGTAGCTCGTTGGGCTCATAACCCAAAGGTCATTGGTTCGAATCCTTTCTCCGCAACACAGCGCGTCCGGTACGAAAGCCGGACGCTTTTATTTTTTCAAACTTCCATCCTCCCCTGCACCGAGATTGAATTAATCTGACTATTTTTGTGAGCGAGACAGACAACCAAAGCCATGGCCAAAAACAAAACTGTATATCTCTGCCAAAACTGCGGCGCCGACTTTCCCAAATGGATGGGAAAATGCCCGGCCTGCGGCCAATGGGGCACCCTTCACGAGGAAGTGATCCGCGAGGCCGCCTCGGCTCCGGCCGTCAAGGTCAGCCATGCCGACAGCCGGCCGCAACTGCTCAGCCAGGTGGACAGCAGCCGCCAGATGCGCATTGCGACGGGCTGCAGCGAGTTGGACCGCGTGCTGGGCGGCGGCATAGTGCCCGGCTCGGTCACGCTGCTGGGCGGCGAACCGGGCGTCGGCAAATCGACCCTGGTGTTGCAGACCATCCTGCAGATGCCCGACAAGAAAGTGCTCTACGTCTCGGGCGAAGAGAGCCTGCAGCAGATCAAGCTCAGGGCCGACCGCATCCAGGGGGAGAATCCCCAGGCCTGGTTTGTCTCCGAAACCCTGCTCGAAAAAATCCTGGAGCATGTCGACCAGGTACAGCCCGACCTATTGGTGGTCGATTCCATCCAGACGCTCTACACCGAGACGGCCGAATCCTCGCCCGGCAGTGTCACCCAGGTGCGTGAATGCGCCGCCACCCTGCTCCGGGTGGCCAAGACCCGCGACCTGCCCGTCATCCTGATCGGGCACATCAACAAGGAAGGCAGCATCGCCGGCCCCAAGGTGTTGGAGCACATCGTCGATACCGTCCTGCTCTTCGAAGGCGACTCGCACTATGTCTATCGCATCCTGCGCTCCATCAAGAACCGCTTCGGCAGCATCGCCGAAATCGGCATGTACGAGATGCGGCGCGAGGGTCTGCGCGAAGTGTCCAACCCCTCCGAACTGCTGCTCAGCCGCCAGCATCTGGGCCTGAGCGGCGTATCCATCGCCGCCGCCATCGAGGGCATCCGTCCCTTCATGATCGAGACCCAGGCCCTGGTGAGCACCGCCGCCTACGGCGTGGCCCAGCGTTCCACTACCGGCTTTGAGATAAGGCGCCTCAATATGTTGCTGGCCGTCCTCGAGAAGAGAGCCGGTTTCAAGATTGCCCAGAAAGATGTATTCCTCAATATCGCCGGCGGCATCAAAGTGAGCGACCCGGCCATCGACCTGGCCGTGCTCACCGCCATCCTGTCGTCCAATCTGGACATCGCCGTCGACAAAGACACCTGTCTGGCCGGCGAAGTGGGACTGGCCGGCGAGATACGCCCGGTGAGCCGCATCGAGCAGCGCATCATGGAAGCCCAGAAGCTGGGGTTCAAAAGAATCGTCATCCCCGATTTTTCGGGCAGCGGGCTCGACCTGAAGCGCTTCAAGATCGAGGTAGCCAGCGTCAAGAAGGTCGAAGAGGCGTTCCGCCTGCTGTTTGGATAAACAACCGCCCGCATGGTACACGAGTTCAGTTTGCGCATACTGCCCCGGGAGGCCGCCGACAACGACCGCCTCAAGGCCAGTGTATGCCGCCTGAAAGGCTTGGACCCGGACCATGTGACGGGCGTGCAACTGCTCAAGCGCTCGGTCGATGCCCGGCAGCGCACCGTGATGATGCAGGTGCAAGTGAGGGTTTTCGAAAACGAGCCGGTCCAGTCGCCCCAGCCCGAAACCATCCATTACGAAGATGTCTCCCAGGCACCGCCTGTCATCGTGGTGGGGGCCGGTCCGGCCGGTCTGTTTGCCGCCCTGAGACTGATTGAACTGCATCGCCGGCCCATCGTCGTGGAAAGGGGCAAAGCCGTCAGTGAACGCAAGCGCGACCTGGCCCAGGCGGTCCGTCGGCAGCAGATCGACGAAGAATCCAACTATTGTTTCGGAGAGGGCGGTGCCGGGGCATTTTCCGACGGCAAGCTCTATACCCGCAGCAAAAAACGGGGCAATGTGGGACGCATCCTCCGGCTTTTCCACCAGTTCGGCGCCTCCGACAACATCCTGCTCGACGCCCATCCCCACATCGGCACCGACAAACTGCCCGGCATCATCGCCAATATGCGGCAACAGATCCTCGACTGCGGGGGCGAGGTCCATTTCCAGACACGCATGACCGACATCCTGCTTCGCGATGGCCGCTGTGTGGGCATCCGCTGCCAGGGCGGGGAGGAATTTCGCGGGCCGGTCATCCTGGCCACCGGCCATTCGGCCCGCGATGTCTATGAGCTGATGCATCGCCTTCAAATGCCGCTGGAGGCCAAGGGTTTTGCCATGGGCGTCCGGCTGGAGCATCCCCAGGCGCTCATCGACCGCCTCATGTACCACAGCCCGCAAGGGAGAGGCGAGTTTCTGCCTGCCGCCGAATACAGTTTTGTCGAGCAGGTGGACGGCCGCGGCGTCTATTCCTTCTGCATGTGCCCCGGCGGCCTGGTGGTGCCGGCCGGCAACGAGAACGGCGCCCTGGTGGTCAACGGCATGTCGCCCTCCAACCGGGGAACGAAATGGGCCAATTCGGGCATGGTGGTGGAAATCCGCCCCGAAGATCTGCCCCGTTATTCGGGTTTTGTCAGGGAAGTGATGCCATCCGGAAACGACGCCCACAGCATGCCTGTTTTCCGACAGATGCTCCAGTTGCAACAAGCCCTGGAAATCCACACCTACCGGCAAGTGGCCCAGGGGCTCAAAGCGCCTGCCCAACGCATGGCCGACTTTGTCCAGGGCCGCGCCTCCGAGAGTCTGCCATCTTCGTCCTATTTGCCAGGGCTGGTGGCTTCCCCGCTCCACGAATGGCTGCCCGATGAAATCCGCCGGCGGTTGCAGCAGGGATTCCGGCTGTTCGACCGCAACATCAAAGGATTTCTCACCAACGAAGCCCAACTCATCGCCTGCGAGACGCGCACTTCCTCGCCCCTTCGCATGCTGCGCGATCCCGGGCAGATGAACCTGCAGGGCATCCGAGGCCTCTATCCCTGCGGAGAAGGGGCCGGTTATGCCGGCGGCATTGTCAGCTCGGCCATCGACGGAGAACTCTGCGCCGAACGCTGTGCCCAGGAAGCCTGAAAAAAGCTATTTGATTTTGATTGAAACAATCCGGACATCCTGCAGCGGACGTTCGTTCTTGTCGGTGCGACGGTCGGCGATCTTGTCTATCACCTCCAGTCCCTCGACCACTTCGGCAAAGAAGGTATATTGACCGTTGAGATTGAGTTCGCCTCCCTGCCGGGTGAGTGCCTGGCGCTGCTCCTCAGAGAAAAAGAGCGTGGCGGGATGCTGGTGCAGATAGACATCCAGCGCTTCGCGGTACTGGCGCAGCCGGCGGTTGTATTCGCGAGGATTGGCTTTCCTGAGGCTGTCCATCTCTGCTTTGTGGGGCGTGTAGTTTTCCTTCCACCACTCGTTTTTGACGGGGTTGTTGCGTGCCATCTCCAAGGTGTCGAGATAGCCCGATGAATAGGAATGGCCCTGCACGATGAAAAACTGGCTACAATCCGACTTTTTCTGGGGATTGGTCTTCTCGGGCTGACGGGGAGCGGCAATGGCACCCTTGCGGGCGATGTGTTGCTCGCGGAACTCAGGCAAGAGCAGATACTGGGTACTTCCCTGCCCCACGCGCGCGCCGGGAGCGGCATTGCGGGAATCGGGCGATCCGCCCTGTATCATGAATCCCTTCACCACACGATAGAACAGCGTGCCGTCGAAGGCGCCTTCGCGGATCCGACGTTCGTACATGGCCCGGTGCCGGGGCACATCGTCGTAGAAAACGGCTTTCATGACGCCCAGACTGGTGGTGATGACAATGGTGTCTTTTGCCGGCACTGCGACAACCGCTGTATCGGAGATTGTTTGAAGGCTGTCCTCGGGAGCGGGGGCCGATGCTTCCTGCGCCCTCACGGTCCACAGGCCCGACAGCAGGCAGATGCCTGCCAGTGTATAGATTCCTTTCATAGACGTATCCTTAAAAAAGAAAGAGCTTCGGCCGAGTCTTTTGAACTACAGCTAAAGCTCTCTTTGTTGCTCAGGCAGGAATCGAACCTACATCTTGAGGACCAGAATCTCACATAATAGCCTTTATACTACTGAGCAATTCAGCTTATCTTAAGCGGCACAAAAGTACATCATTTTTTTTTGCCACAAAAATTTTTTCCGTTTTTTGTTCGAAAAGCGCTACAAACTGAAGCGGAAACCTGCGCTCAGGCTCATGTTCAACGGATGTTTGGTCCGTGCGCTCATCGGCTGGCGGGTATCGAAATAATAGGCCATTCCGGGCTCGATGTAAAGCAGCAGCTTCCTGTCAAGACGGTAGGAAAGACCCAGCGACAAATCGGTATATGGCTGCACACCGGCAATGCCCTGATCGACACGTTCGCGGCTGACACTGCCGTTGCGCGCCGTCACCTGACAGGTCTGCACACCGGTGATGCCCTTCTCCAGACCGCCGCCTGCCGAAACATACAGTCCCCAATCGCCGTCCAACAGGCGATAGGTCAGATCCACGGGGATGCCTGCGTAGTGCAGATACTGCTTGAGCAGGAAATCCGAGCCGTCTTCCTTGCTGCCTGTGATATCGGCCGACAGGAAGGTATAGTTGAGCCCCGTGACAAGCGACCAGCGGCCTTCCAGGGGAATCTCCACCGTGATACCGGCCGACAGGGGCAGGTGATAGACGGGCGCATAGCTGGCAATCTGGCTCGACAGCAGGTTGTCGGGCTGCCGCCACTCGTTGCGTGAAGAGGCGGCGCGCAAAGAAGCGCCCTGGGCCGGATAGGCACTCAGCACAGACGACATGGGCGAATGGTAATCCCTTCCGGTAGCCGAAGCCAGCAAACTGTTGTCGCGAGCTAGCGACACGCCGACACGCGTCCGGCTCTGTCTGCGCGGCCTGGAGGCCTGGGCCTCGCGATGGGCCTGCTCGATGCTGCGTTCGTACTGCGGCGTCGGCTCGTCTGCCGGCTGAACCGACGGCTGCCCGTCACGCGGAGTCTCTTCGGGGGTCTCGTCCACAATCGGAGTCTCTTCTTCAGAAATTTCTTCTTCGGGGGCAGGGACCACTGCCATCATCTCCTCGCTGGCAAAGGCATTGGTCAGGGTGGCGCCACGACTGCGCGTGACCGGTCTGACATAAGGTTCGTCAACCACCGGCTCCTGCTCTGTGGCGATGATTTCTTCTTCGACAGGGGCCTCCACTTCGATGGTCTCGGCCACTTCGGCCACTTCGGGCGGTGTCTCCTTGTCGGGACTGACGACAAACAGATATACCGCAGCGGCGGCAGCGGCAGCTGTCGCCGATACGCCGGCCAGCGCTTTCGGCCAAAATTTCAGCTGATGGCCCTTGGGCACGACCAGTGCGTCGGCAGCAAACATGGCCTCGAACTCGGGCACGCTGCTGCTCTGACAATCGGCCAGGCGGCTGCTGAAATAATCCTTCAATAACTGTTCGTCCTTCATTTCCGATACTTCTTGATCATCTCTTGCAACATTTGTCTTGCCCGCAACAGGTACACGCGCGACGAACTTTCCGTAATGCCCATGGCAGCGGCAATCTCCTTGTGGGAGTAGCCGTCCACGGCATACATGTTGAACGCCGTCCGGTAGACTGCCGGCAGACGCTGGATACACTGCATGATTTCCTCGGCCGACATCGTATCCATCACGGAGTAGTCGCTGTCGGTGAGGCTACGGGCTTCTTCAACGTCCACCATATAAGGCCTTTCCGCCGTCTTGCGCAGCTGTTCCAGGGCCGTATTGACGAAGATGCGACGCATCCAGCCGTCGAAAGAGCCCTCGAATTTGAAGTCCTGCAAGTGCGTGAAGACCTTGACAAAACCATCATGCAAAAGATCATGCGCCGAGTCCGTATCGTTGGTATAACGGATACAGATCGGCATCATTCTGCGAGCATACGTATCATAGAGCTGCTTCTGGGCTTTGCGGTCTGATTTCAAACAGGCCTCGACCAGGAGCTTTTCCTCTTCTGTACACTTCCTCTCGTAGTCGGACATGGTCTAAGATGATTTTATCTGGCAAACGTTACTCGCCGTATGATTTTTTCTTCTCATACGGGTATGTACAAAAAGCGAAGATACGATGTTTTCTTCATACTCTGTCCTCATAGGACGATTTTTTATAAGGTGAGATCGAACTTTGTTCGGCATAATATTTGTAATATTGCAGTCCGACTTCATTATAAAAAACACTGTATTGACACAACCATGGGAGCGATCAAATGGATAGGCGGCGTGCTGGGCTGGGCCCTGGGCGGTCCGCTGGGCGGCCTGCTGGGCTTTTTTGTCGGCAGGATGTTCGAAGGTCTAGGACAGGCCGGCAGCCAAAATGACACCTATTATTATGATGAAACTGCCAGGCGCCAGGCGCGACCGAGGCCGACAACCCACGAGGGCGATTTCGGTGTGAGCCTGCTGGTGCTCTCGGCTGCCGTCATGAAGGCCGACGGTGAGGTGAAACGTTCCGAGCTGGACTATGTCAAAGCCTTCTTCAAGCGGCAGTTCGGCCAGCAGAAAGCCGAACAGTACATATTGATGCTGCGCGAACTGCTCAAAAAAGACTATCCTGTCGATAACATCTGCCGGCAGATCCGCTATGCCATGGACCTGCCCTCGCGCCTGCAACTGCTGCACTATCTTTTCGGCATTGCCCAGAGCGACGGCAGCATCCACCCCACCGAAGCCGGCATCATCCGCACAATTGCCAACGGCCTGGGAATCTCCCAAAAAGACTATGAATCCATCCAGGCCATGTTTGTCAAGAAGCACGACAGTGCCTACCGCATTCTGGAGATCACCCCCGAAGCCACCGACGAAGAGGTCAAGAAGGCCTATAAGAAGATGGCTGTGAAATACCACCCCGACAAAGTGAGCCACCTGGGCGAGGATGTCCAGCGCCAGGCCAAGGAGAAATTCCAGGAAGTCAATGCCGCCTACGAACAGATTAAGAAGGAAAGAGGCATGGTATAGGCTGTTTTCCAAGGAAAAAGAAAATCTCATGTGTTAAATATTCATTAATTCTTACCCGGAGCAAACATCCGGGATTAAACCAAGTCCCTCGGCGCGGCTCTAAGAATTGTCTTTCGCAAGAAGATACATGTTTAATCTTTAAAATAAAACGATTATGAAAAGCTTGAAGACTTTATTGGTTGCCGCTTTGGCAATTGTTTCCATGTCAGTGGTTGCCCAGAACAGACCGCAGGGTCAGGGCCAGAGAGGCCAGGGCCAGGGCCGTGGTATGGGTATGATGACCGTCGCCCAGCGCGCTGAAAGAGAGACCGCCCGTATCAACGAAGCTGTCAAACTGACCGACGCCCAGGTTGTTGAAATCAACAAGATCAACTACAAGTATGCCGCTCAGGACTCTGTCCGCTTCGCTCAGATGCGTGCCCAGGGCAACAACGGCCAGCAGTTCGACCGCGAAGCCATGATGAAGCAGCGTCAGGAAACCCAGAACGCCAAGACCGCTGAACTGAACAAGGTGCTCACCGCCGACCAGCAGAAGAAATATCAGAAGATGCTGGAAGACCAGGCTGCCCAGATGCGTAACATGGGCCAGGGTGGTCAGAGAGGTGGTCAGAGAGGTCAGCGTAACTAAGCGTTCAACCACACATTGATAAAGAAGCGGAGGCCGTCAGCCTCCGCTTTTTTTATGCCCTTGCGCCAACTATTGCCAGATTTTGCTACTTTTGTGTTTGACTAACCCCAAGACTATCATCGACTGCTATGCTGGATTTCATCACATGGACCGTTCATCCCGAGATTTTCACCCTGATGGGCAAGGAAATCCGCTGGTACGGGCTGTTCTTTGCCGTGGCCTTCTACCTGGGCCTGGTCATCACCTCGAAGATGTTCAAAGACGAAAAAGTGCCCGATGCCTGGACCGACAGGCTCTTCATCTACATCATCATCGCCACGGCGGTGGGAGCCCGGCTGGGTCATGTCTTTTTCTACGCCTGGGACTATTACTCACAACACCTGGACGAGATTTTCAAGATCTGGGAAGGCGGACTGGCCAGCCATGGCGGCGCCATCGGTATCATCCTGGCTGTCTGGATCTACAGCAAACGCACCACCCATCGGGCCATGTGCTGGACCTTCGACCGCATGGTCATCTCCGTGGCCCTGGCCGGCATGTTCATCCGCCTGGGCAACCTCACCAACCATGAGATTTTCGGGCATGTCACCTCCCTGCCCTGGGGTTTCCGTTTCATCACCAACTGGCCGGAGATCAACCGTTTCGGCGTCGATCCCATATTTACCGAGCCTTCGCATCCGACCCAGCTCTACGAAGCCCTCTGCTATCTGGCCACCTTCATCGTCCTTTACAAACTATATTGGAAAACCAGCATCAAGCACCGGGAAGGCTTCATTTTCGGGCTGTTCCTGGTGTGCATCTTCCTGTCGCGTTTCCTGATTGAATTTGTCAAGAACGACCAGGAAGCCTTCGAAGCCAATATGCTGCTCAATATGGGGCAGCTGCTGAGCATTCCCTTTGTGCTGGGCGGCATTGCGCTTATGGTCAGAGCCTTCAAACGCCCGCCCGTCTATTACGACCAGCCCCGTCAGGCGAGCGCCGCTCCCAAGAAGAAAAGCGACTTCTCGGCCAATGTCCACTCCAAGAACGACATCAAACAATAGCCTGTCATGAAACGCGGAAGACTGCTCTGCTACCTGCTGCCAGCCGCCCTGTTGCTGGGGGCCTGCACGGAAAAACGTTACCGGGTGCCGGCTTCGGCCCCTGCGCCCGACATCCGCATCCAGCGCTACGACCGCGAGTTTTTTGAAAAGGGCAGCATCGGCGACAGCGCCTTCTGGCAGATCTATACCGAAAACATCATGCAGGCAGGCGAGGCCGGATTGCCGGAGACCCGCGCCTACATGGAGGTGTTCCGCAACGACTCCGACATGCTGCAAGTCTGGAGCGACTGCCAGCAGCAGTTTTCCGACACCCGTAAGGTCGAAAGGCAACTGAGCGCAGCTTTCAAGCGGCTTTGCCATTATGTACCCGACATGCCGGTGCCCGTCGTGGGTATGCACCTGTCGGGCTTCGGACTGTCAATTGTCTCGGCGCCCGACCGTCTGTCGGCCAGCATCGACAAATACCTGGGCCCGGACTACCCCTACTACGAAGACCTCTTCTACGGCTACCAGCGCCGGCGCATGCACCCCCAGCAGCTGACGGCCGACTATCTCAATGGCTGGATCCGCTCCGAATTCACCAACGAATCCATCATGGCCCGGCAACGCCTGCTCGACTATCTGGTCTATGAAGGCAAAATACTCTTCCTGCTGCAGCTGACACTGCCCCACGAGCCCCTGGAACGGCTGGCAGGCTGGGACAAGACCCAATTGGGCTGGTGCCGCGCCAACGAGCAGCGCATGTGGGACCGCATCCTCGAATATGAGCATCTCTACAGCCCCGATCCGCTGGTACTGAGCAAATACATCGGCGACGGACCGTTTACCGTCTATTTCACGGAAGATTCCCCCTCCAGGGCGGCTATCTGGACAGGCTATCAGATGGTCAGACAGTATATGGCCGCACAACCTGATTGCAGTATCATGGACTTGATGATGCAGACCGACGCCCGGGAAATCCTGCGGCAGTCACATTACCGTCCCGAGAAGGGGCGATAGAGCACCGTCATCTCACAGGCCCGGCAATCGAAGGCCAGCGGCAAAAGCCGGTCTTTGTATCTCAACGACAAAGGTTCCTTCAAAACGATGTGTCCCTCCTGTTTGGGGCAGGCATTCAGCGCATAGCGCAGACAATGTTTGCAACGCATCAGTTCGAGGGTATCCTCTTTCTTTCCCTGCATCGCAGCCCAGTCGGGGCGGGGCCGGCCCTGAGGCCACTCCAATCCCGGAGCAATCTCTTTCACGCCGTGCATGCGATAGAATTCCGCCGCTTTGGCATTGATAACATTGCCCCGATAGTCGAGCCGGTCGGTGGGATAGGGATGACTGGTCTCGGGGAGCCGCCTGCAGGGAGAATCAAACTGTATGCGCCTTGTCTGCTCAAAAAGCGTGTAAAGGCGGTTGCGCTGGGCCGTCCATACCGAGTTGGGCACGAAAAACTCCTCCTGCCACGCTATCTGGCAGTCGGTGACCCTGAATACCGGATGTGCCTTGCGCAACAGCAGGTCCTCCAGCTGCCTGCGCTGGGGCTTGAGGGCAAGCTGTTTTTCTGCGTCGAAACGGACAGCGGCCCGATGCCCTTCGCGGTCTTCCATCTGCAGGGCCAAACCGTCGGGCAGGGCCCAGGCCTGCAAACTGACCGGAATCTCACGGACGGCCGTCGGCTTTTGCAACAGGCTGTCGAATCGGGCATCCAGCGTGCGGTACAGACGTATGCCCGTCTTGAGCCGCTGACGCGGATTGAGGGGATAGACCCGGTTGCCCTCCACGCGGTTCACGCGGAAGCCGTCGAAACGGCCCTGTTCGTCAAAATAGCTCAGGCCGTCGCCATTGTGCAACGCCTCCTTGCCCAGATAGATGAAATGATCTGTCTTCTGGGCCCGCATGAAACCCACTTCCTCGCCCATCGACTTGGGGGTGTCGAAATTCCAGATCTGACCTTGGCGGCCGTGCAGGAAATAGTCGGTAAAACCGCGGTTAAACGATTTTGACACTTTCGGCTCAAAATTGATCGTTCCCTGTCCCGATGAGGACCGGCAAAGATCGGGCCGACGGGCCAGGATGCTGTCCAACTGCCGGCGGTACCAGGCAGTGACATTCTTGCCATAGGCCACCTCCTTGAGCCTTCCCTCTATCTTGAAACTGCTCACCCCGGCATCGATCAAGGCCTCCAGGTCTTCGGCCGGGCGGCTCAGGTCGCGCAGCGACAGCAGATGTTTCTGCGACATCAGCACACGGCCGTCGGCATCGACCAGGTCGTAGGGCAGACGGCAAAACTGGGCACAGACGCCCCGGTTGGCACTACGGCCGCCCAGCACCTGGCTCATATAGCACTGGCCACTGTAACTCACGCACAAAGCCCCGTGCACAAAGACTTCCAGGCGCGCATCGCTCTGCCGGGCAATCTCGCGTATCTGCTCCAGGCTCAGTTCACGGGCTAGCACTACCTGACGAAAACCGGCCCGGGCCAGGAAACCGACCTTTTCTGGGGTTCGGTTGTCGGTCTGGGTACTGGCATGCAGGGGAATAGGAGGCAGATTCAGGCGCGTGATACCCATGTCCTGCACTATCAGGGCATCGACCCCCATGCGCCAGAGCTGCCAGATCAAGGCCTCTACCTCGGGCAGTTCCTCATCGAGCAAGAGCGTGTTGACCGTAACATACACCCTCACATAGTACTGATGGGCGAAAGCCACCAGCGCAGCGATATCGTCCAGGGAATTGCCGGCCGCCGCCCGGGCCCCGAATTTCGGCGCACCGATATAGACGGCATCCGCCCCGTGCAGTATGACCTGACGGGCACATTCCAGATTTTTGGCGGGAGCCAGCAACTCTATGGCGCGGGGCTTGCTCATCCCATCAGGAATGGATCTGGGAGATATCGTAAGGTGTCTCCTGATAGACGTAATAGTTCAGCCAGTTGGAGAACAGCAGATTGGCATGGGATCTCCAGCGTACCACCGGCGGGCGGGAAGGATCGTTGTCCGGATAGTAGTGACAAGGCAAGGCGGGGGAGATGCCTTTTTTGACATCCCGCACATATTCGTTGTGCAAGGTGTTGGGGGCATATTCCGAGTGGCCTGTGATGAAGAACTCACGCCCCTGGCGGGCCATCACCATATAGACGCCGGCCTCGTCCGATTCGCTGAGCAGTGTCAGGCGGCTGTCGGAGAGGATATCTTCCTTGTGCAGCGTGGTATAGCGACTGTGAGGCACGAAAAACTCATCGTCGAAGCCCCTGAAGATCGGGCAGGAAGGCTCCAGCACCCGATGCTTGTACACGCCCGACAATTTCTTCTCCAAAGGATACTTCGGGATGCCGTAATAATAGTGCAGCCCCGCCTGTGCCGCCCAGCAGATGAACAATGTCGAGGTGACATTCTCCCGGGCCCATGCAAAAATCTGTTCCATCTCAGGCCAGTACTTCACCTCATCGAAAGGCAGATGCTCAATGGGAGCCCCGGTGATGATCATACCGTCGTATTTTTCGCGGGCAATCACTTCAAAGTCCCTGTAGAAGGCCATCATGTGTTCGATAGGCGTGTTTTTCGGCGTGTGGCTCTTGATCTTCATGAACTCCACCTCCAGCTGCAAAGGCGAGTTGGAGAGCAACCGGATCAGGTCGGTCTCGGTGGTGATCTTGACAGGCATCAGGTTCAGGATCACTATCCTCAGTGGACGGATATCCTGACCCCGGGCCCGTTTGTCGTCCATGACGAAGATGTTCTCCTTTTTGAGGAGTTCGATGGCCGGCAGTCTGCTTGGTAAAGTAAGAGGCATGAGCTAAGGGTTTTCGAGTTTACCTGACGGTGAAATCGATGGCTTTGAGATCTTTGTCGAGCGACGAAGGGCCGTACAATATCTGATAGCGTCCGGGCATGGCCGAAAGCTCGTCGATCTTCTCATCGTAGTACTCAAAGGCCTTGGGTTCCAGCGTGATCTTGACCTGGGCGGTCTGTCCGGCCGGGATGTTCACGCGCTTGAATCCCTTGAGCGATTTGATGGGAGCCGCCGGATTGTCGAGCGCCTTGATGTAGATCTGCACCACTTCATCGCCGTCGCGGTCGCCGGTGTTGGTCACCGGCACGGTGATATCCACTTTGCCGCCGGCCTTGATGCTCTGCTTGGAGAGCTTGGCATCGCCGTAAGCGAAGGTGGTGTAGCTCAGGCCGTAGCCGAAAGCATACTGGGGTTCGCCCTTGAAATAGCGGTATGTGAAGCCGTGATCCATATTGTAGTCCTCCACTTCGGGCAGCTGGTCGGTGCTCTTGTAGAAGGTCACCGGCAGACGGCCGGCAGGATTGTAGTCGCCAAACAGCACGTCGGCCACGGCCAGACCACCGGCCTGACCGCCATACCATGCCTGCAGCAGGGCTTGATACTGATCTTCGACAGCCCCGAAGCCGATGGCCGAGCCGGAGCAGTTGACCAGGACGACAGGCTTGCCGGTATTGTTCATGGCCTCCAACAGCCGGAGCTGGACATTGGGCAGCTCGATCTTGGTGCGGTCACCGCCCGAGAAACCTTCGTAGTTGACACGCATTTCCTCACCTTCGAGGCGGGCGGAGATACCCGATACCATGATGATGACATCGGCATCCTTCACCTTTTCGGCCACCGATGTGAATTCGGCCAGTTTGCGCTGGCTCAGTTCGAAGCTGAGATAGGCCGGACCTGTCTCTCCCTTGGCATATTCAAGTTGGATGAGGTAGGCTCTGCCCTTCACCACTTTGAACGAAGGCGCCTGAGGCTGCTGGCCACGGCCGAAGCCACGGCCCTGCACGGGTTCTTTCTGCTCGGCCAGCACACGGCCGTTCACCATGAGTTTCCAGGTGTCGTTGCCACTCACACGATAATTCAGTTCGCCCGTGAAATCAGCGACATAGATACCCGTCATGCGGGCCGAGAAATTGTTCATCTCCACACCTTCGGCAAAACGGTAGTCGCCCATGGTGCGCAAGTTGACATCGTCGTAATAGGCCTTGGCCACGGGGACGCCGCTCATGTTGGCATTGTTGAAATACTCAGCATAGAGTCCCTTGCCGGCGTTCAGGTCGCCCAGGTGGTTCACCGTCAGGTAATCGTCGGCCAGTTCGCAGGCACGGTCGTAGATGATGGTGGCATTGGGAGCCTTGTCCTTGATGGCCTGCAGGATGGAAATCTGGTTCTCGCGAATGGGCGTACCATTGTAGTTGCCATACTGCATGGAGACATTGTCGGCATTGGGGCCGACAACGGCGATGGTCAGACCTTCCTTCTTGAGAGGCAGGATGCCGCCTTCGTTCTTGAGCAACACCATGGCCTCGTCGGCAGCCTTGTGGGCCAAAGCCGTATGGGCCGGGCTGCTGATGTCGTCGGCGCCCAGATCTTTCCAGGGATCCATCTCGGCGGGATCGAACATGCCCAGCTCAATACGGGAACGCAGGATGCGTCGCAGCGAGACATCCAGGTCGGCTTCGTTGATCTTGCCTTCCTGCATGGCCTGCACCAGGGCGTTGTAGCTGGTGCCGCACTCAATGTCGGTGCCCGAGAGCACGGCATCCACACTGGCCTCGACGGCATCGGCATGGGTCTCGTGCTGACCGCGCCTGTAGAAATTGCCGATAGCGCCGCAGTCGGAAACCACCAGGGCCTTGTAGCCCCACTTGTTACGCAGGATGTCAGTCAGCAGGCGGTCGCTGCCGCAGCAGGGTTCGCCCTCGTAGCGGTTGTAGGCACACATCACTTCCTGCACACCGGCCTCGGTGACCAGCATCTTGAAGGCAGGCAGATAGGTTTCCCACAAATCGCGCATCGGCACGCTCACATTGAAGCGGTGACGATTGGCTTCCAAGCCGCTGTGCACGGCATAGTGCTTGGCGCAGGCGTGGGTCTTGTAGTAGCGGGGATTGTTGCCCTGCATACCTCTGACCAGGGCCGAACCCATCACACCGGTCAGGTAGGGGTCTTCGCCGCTGGTCTCCTGGCCGCGTCCCCAACGAGGATCGCGGAAAATGTTGATATTGGGGCACCAGAACGACAGTCCCTGATGCCAGGCACCGCCCGTGGCGCGGGTCTTGCCAAACTCGTTATGGTTGCTGGTGTTCCAGTGGGCGCGGGCTTCGTCCGACACGACCGTATAGATTTCATACTGCTGGGCATCGTCGAAGGTGGCGGCCAGGGCAATGGCCTGCGGGAAGACCGTGGCTCCGTTCATGCAGATGCCGTGGCAGGCTTCCGACCACCAGTTGTAGGCGGGAATACCCAGACTGTCGATCGATATCGAACCGTTCATCATCAGTCCCACTTTTTCTTCGGGGCTGAGCAACGACAACAGGTTGTCAACACGCTTCTCAATCTTGAGATTGGGATTCCGGAAAGGATACTCGTACTTGGACGATTTGTTTCCACAGGCCGTGAGCGACAGCACTACCGCAGCTCCCAGCAATACTTTTATAGCTTTCATAATGGATTATGTTGAATGTTTCGCTTAGTCGGTTGTAAAGGTACAAACAATTCGTGTAAAAACCATGCATGGCTCATTTGGTCTCTGCCTGCCACCTGAGTTCCCGGAAAGGACGCTGCGGGTCGTTGGTGGTCAGAAAAACCGAGCCCGTGACCCTGGAGTGCGGAAGGCGGGAGATGGTCGCTGTCACCGTCGCTCGGACCGACTCTCCGGGCTTGATCACCTGGCCGCTGCCAAAACTGACACTTGTCGCCTGGCTCACCCCGACATGACGCAATACCAGATCGGCCTCGCCGACATTGGCAATCACGACGGTACGGCGGCAGGTCCGGCCCGGGGCCTGACGGCCCCAATCGATATATTCCGGTGTCAGGCGCATCACCGGCCGGGGAGCGGTCTTGTCGGCGGTGAAACGGTCGGTGCGAATGGCGCTGACGGTGACAGGTTCGGCGCTTTTCTCCCCGTCGGCCAGCACCCACACGCTGTCGTGTATCATGCCGTAGTACGCTTCCCCGACAGGGATCTTGTAGCTGATATGCACATTGACGACTTCTTGCGGGGCAATGCTCGGCGGGCAACCGGCAGTCATTCCGTAACGGGCCCCCGTGGTGAGCAGCGACAGGGCGACAGGGCGATCGCCCGTATTGGCCACCCTGATCACTTTGGCCACACTGTCGCCTTGCGCCACGTAGCCGAAATTACAGCGCAGGGCATTGGTCCGGAGCGTTCCGGCCAGCAGCTGGGGATAGAGTTGGCTGAGCCCTTTGGGAATAGGCGTCACATCGGCCGAAACAGACAAATGGGCATAGCCCTTGCGATCCTTGGTATAAACCTCCACCTCGCGCATTACAAAACCCTCGCTGCGGGCGGGGTCGAGCACCACCGTCAAACTGCCCGAACCGCCGGCTGCCACAGGATCGGTGGAGTACTCCACGGTGGTGCAGCCGCAGCTGGTGGCCACATGGTCTATCTGGACAGGCTCCGGCGACAGGTTTCTAAAAATAAATGTATGGGCGACCGGGCCATCGGCCTCATTGACTGTGCCGAAGTCCCATTCCTGGCTGTCGAACTCAATGACCGGCTGCTCTTGTGCACCAAGACAGCGGCATACAAGCAGGAATACAACGGCAAGAAATACGGTCTTTTTCATTTTCGGCGATAGTGGCCGTAAAGTTGGTGTTTTTTTCTGAGACAAACCCCATTTTACGCCATAAAAAGCATTGCGTTAATGCATGAACGGCGACTACCTACCACAGTAATCGCGGCTATTCCGCTGCTGCTGATTTTCGGACATAGCCCCCGAAGGCTCACTAAAATCTCTCACAAGCCGAATGCAGATGCAAGCGATTTTATTCGATTGCTATGCCGAGGCGCAGTTGAGATTATGCAAATACCCTTCGGTCGCTATGTCCTGCAAATATACCGCAGCAGCTCCCATCGCACTGCGTAAGTGGGAGTGGCAGTAGTGGGCTTATACAAAAAAAAGAGCCCCGGATTGCTCCAGAGCTCCTAACCGAAAACGAGATTGAATACTGGTTCAAGCCGCTCGAGGGCGGCGACTGGGCCTTCTGCCTGCTCAACCGCGGCACTGAGCCCGTATCGTGCAACATCGACTGGCAGAGCCTCAATCTCACCGACGATGAAGTAAGTGGGCTGTCCACCGCCTTCGACACCATTGTATATAATATAGAGGATCTCTGGCAGAGCAACGCC
>JAFSRR010000094.1 GCA_017446025.1 Bacteroidales bacterium
CTCCACCTTGACCATGATGTAATAGCCCACATCGGCCCTTGTGAGCGGATAGACCAGCTCAGGCACGTTGAGCCGCGACACAGCTACAGGAATGGCGTCTTTGCCCCGGGCATCGCGGCAGCGGTACCAGGTGATGAGCGACTGGTCGGAGCGGTTTTTCAAGTTGAGCTGGTAGGAGACATACAAATTGCCTTTTGAGTTGAGATGGATTGAGGGAGTCCTGACAAATTCAGGTGCCGGCAGTGTGCGGGGACGCACCTCGACGGCTGCCGCCGCCTCGATGCCTGCAGCGTTGACCGCCCTGACGACGACCGTCCGAGTGCGGTCGTCGAAATTGGCCCCATACACATGGCAGGTGTCGCCGCTCATCACCAGTTTGGCATACTTCTGCGAAGCCTCGTCCAGATACCAGTTCACTTTGCCGCTGGCTGGAGCATTACTGAAACGAAACATTTGGCAGGTGAGCGCAGCCCCCGACACACTCGTCTCGATCTGAGCCTGGTCGGGCAGGATGCGAAGCAGTGTGGGGATGTTGGCGTAATCGAAGCTGTCGCGCTGCGACAAAGCCTCGATCTGGGCCTTCTGCCCGGTTGGATCCCAGTCGTCGGTGCCGCGCAATAGACCGTAAAGGTTATAGACTGCCTGGCCGTTGTCGTCGATGCGGTAAGCATTGAGCACGCGCTTGCCATCCATATCGACCGTGTGTTCGGGCCGCTCTTCGTTGAATGTGACGGCCTGGCCGTTGAGCGTGACATTATATTGGTAGCTGCGCATCGAAGCCCTGGGGTAGGGGGTCCATTGCAGCTTCAGCCCCTCGCCTTCGTGGTGGAAGCGGCAGTCGATCAGGGCCACCGGTGCCCCCACTTTGGTCAGGTACTGGACGCCGTCGGTGCGGATCAGGAAATCGCAGTCCATGAAGGCGGCGCCGGTGCCCTGGGTGCTCCAGAAAGGCTTCGAACTGTAGAAGTCCAGGTCGCAGCCCACATACACACCGTTGCCGCAGAGAGTATCGTCGGTGCATTCAAAATGGCAGTTTTCGAACAGGGCTCGCCGGGCGCCTACAAAAGGACACATGTTCAGGCGACTGATGAAGGAGCAGTTGACGGCTGTCACCTTGTCGCTGTTGCAGGTGATGAGCTGGGCCTGGGTAATGGCGCTCATGCGTTTCTCGCGTCCCAGTTCGGGTTTGAGCGGATACACCAGATCTACATTGCAGTAGTTGCCGTAGGTGATGTTCTCGCTGTGGATGCCATTGCCTGTGAAGCGAAACATGGTGAAGTTGCCCTCTGCCCCCTGGGTCTGGCCGCGGTTGCAGGCTAGCACCACATTTTCTGGCTTGTCGCTCAGCCCGTAGAGCGATATCCAGCTCTGGTCGAGCACCATGCCGTAAGGAGTACCACCCCGCTCGGGCCGGCGTATTTCGGGGTCGTCGGGATCGTCAATCCAATAGACATTGGGCGCGATATAGAGCACGGCTCTCTCGGCCTCGGTGCCCGAAGGCAGGTGGCTCAGTGCTTCGCGTATGTCGTTATAGACATAGGGAAACATCCGCACCATCTTGTCTGTCAGGTTGGCATCGACAAAGAAGGCCTTGGGCCCCAGGGTGATGCGCTGGTCGTGATAAAGAAGGCTGCGGCCCGTGAAACGGAAGGGATTCTCCTTGTCAAGCGAGGCGACTTTGGAGGTGTTGATCCAGATTTCAGGGAAATAGATTCTCAGAGTGAGCAGTACGATGACGACTGCCACGATGGCAAAAAGGATTTTGCTGTGGTGTTTCATATCATTGGTTTTTAACTTGTTTCATCAATATACGAAAAGTGGTTCCTTGGCCCAGTTCCGACTGCTTGACAAAAATCTTGCCGTGGTGGTACTGTTCGACAATGCGCCGGGCCAGCGAGAGCCCCAGCCCCCAGCCGCGTGCCTTGGTCGTGTAGCCAGGCTTGAAGACCTGACGCAGTCGGTTCTTGGCGATGCCCTTGCCCGTGTCTTGCACATCGATAAAGACCTGCCCCCTTTCGCGGCCGGCGGTGATGTCGATGCGTCCGTCGCCGTCCATGGCGTCGATGGCGTTCTTGCACAGGTTCTCGATGACCCACTCAAATAGGGGACTGTTCAAACAGACACACAACTCCTCGTCGGGAAAATGCGTGTCGATGACCACCTTCTGTGAGCTACGTCCCCGGATGTAGTTGACAGCGTTCTCAATGGCCGGTGCCAGCAGTTGAGGCTCGGGCGCGGGCTCGCTGCCGATTTTCGAAAAACGTTCGGCGATGGTCTGCAGCCGCCGCGTATCCTTCTCGATCTCGGTGAGAAGGCTGGGGTCGATGTCCTTGAGCTTGAGCAGTTCTTCCCAGGCCAGCAGCGAGGAGATGGGGGTGCCCAACTGGTGGGCTGTCTCCTTGGACAGTCCCACCCACACACGGTTTTGCTCGGCCCGCTTGGAGATGCTCAGCGACAGCAAGGTCACCACGAGAAACAGGAACATGACGGCCAACTGCACGTAGGGGAAATATTTCAACTGCTTGAGATGCAGCGAATCGGCATAATAGACATATTGGGTGATGTCTTCGCTCAGTTTCACGTCGATGCGCCGGTCCTGGCCGATGATCGAGGCAGCCCGGCGGGCCAGGTCGCTTTCGGGGTCCTTGGGCGAAAGCCGCAGGTTGGCATAGCTCTGGATCTCTCCCTGCTCGTTGACCAACACCACAGGGATGCTCGTGTTGCCTTCTAGGATTTTCAGCGTGAGGGAGTAGTCGGAATGCACGTCTTCTTCCCCGGCTTCCTGGGCCAGCAGGCGTATGGCTTCGGCCCACAGTTCCATCTTGGCCTGTTCCTCGCGGGCCATTTGCCGGGCCAGCCGGTTGGAAAACCAGGTGGAGGCCACGATGATGAGCAGCGCGACGACGAAAAAGGCGATACGGAAGCCAAAGGCGAAATCTCTGTTGGACGACATGGTGTGTCAGTGGAGGTTGAGGTCGATCATAATGGGGCAGTGGTCGCTCTGGACGGCCTCGCTGCGGATGGCGGCGTCGGAGAGGGCCGGGCGCAGGTTGTCGGTGATCCAGTGGTAGTCGATGCGCCAGCCCAGGTTCTTGGCCCTGGCACCGGCCCGGAAACTCCACCACGAATACTTTTCGGGCGAGGGGTCCAGTTCGCGGAAACTGTCAACCAGCCCTTTGGCCTCCCAGCGGTCCATCCACTCGCGTTCTTCGGGCAGAAAGCCCGAATCCTGGGTGTGCCGCTCCGGGTGGTTGATGTCGATGGGCTTGTGGCAGATGTTGAAGTCGCCGCAGATGAGCAGGCGCGGCCTTTCCTTGCGCAGCCGGTCGACAAAGTCTTGATAGTCGGAGAGAAACTGCATTTTGAAGGCCTGGCGTTCGTCGCCCATGCTGCCCGACGGCACGTAGGTGCAGAGCACGCTCATGTCGCCCCAGTCGGCTCGCAGCACGCGGCCTTCGCGGTCGTACACCTCGTTTTGCATGCCCACCACCACGCGGTCGGGTTGCCGTTTGGCGAGGATGGCCACGCCGCTGTAGCCCTTCTTTTCGGCCGAATGGTAATAGCAGTACTGGTAGCCCAGCTCCCAAAAAACTGCCGAATCGATTTGTTCGGGCTGGGCCTTGGTCTCCTGAAAACAGACCACATCGGCGTTTTCCTGCCTCAGGTAGCCTGTCAGGTCTTTGCTCAAGGCCGAGCGTATGCCGTTGAGATTATATGAGATGATTTTCATTGCTCGTAGCGCTCCGATTTCAAAGCAAGCAAAGATAAAGCATTCGCACCGTCTTCGCAAATTCCCTTCTACTTTATCTCTGAGATGAAGGATCTGCCGGTTGCTGAAATCCGGCCTCTGGCGCTCAGCACAGAAGAAAACAGTGCTCCGCCGCCAGAGGGCCGGATTTATACCGCAACCGGCAGTTGATTAAGCGGTAAATATATTTAAAAATGGGGATGGAGCGTCGATGGTAAAAAAATCTGTTCGTATTTTTGCGGCATTGGTAACGCATAAGGACTACCCGGATGAAATCGGACATTGAAATCACCAGAGAGTGTGAGAAGAAACCCATCGCCGAAATTGCAGCCCAGATGGGAGTGAGCCAGGACCAGTTGGAACCGTATGGAAAGTATATGGCCAAGGTGCCCTGCTCGTTGATCGACGAGAAAAAAGTAAAGAAAAGCAAGCTGATCCTGGTCACGGCCATCACGCCCACCAAGGCGGGCATCGGCAAGACCACAGCCAGCATCAGTCTGGCCCTGGGACTCAACAAGATGGGGAAGAAGGCGGTGGTAGCCCTGCGCGAGCCTTCGCTCGGCCCCTGCTTCGGTATGAAGGGCGGTGCTGCCGGCGGCGGTTATGCCCAGGTGGTGCCCATGGAAAAGATCAACCTGCACTTTACGGGCGATTTCCATGCCATCACGGCGGCCAACAACCTGATATCGGCCTTGCTCGACAACTATATCTACCAGCACCAGAAAGAGGGTTTCGGCATGAAGCAGATCCTCTGGAAGCGGGTGATGGATGTCAACGACCGTTCGCTGCGCCAGATTGTCACCGGCCTGGGTCCCTATACCAACGGCATTCCCCAGCAGACGGGCTTCGACATCACCCCGGCCTCTGAGATCATGGCCATCCTGTGCCTGTCCAAGGATATCAATGACCTGGAGCGGCGTATCGACCAGATCCTGCTGGGCTACACGCTTGAGGGCAAGCCTTTCTATGTCAAGGATATGGGTGTGGGCGGCGCTGTTACCGCCCTGTTGCTCGATGCCATCAACCCCAACCTGGTGCAGACCACCGAAATGACTCCCGCTTTCATCCATGGTGGGCCGTTTGCCAATATTGCCCACGGCTGCAACTCCGTGATTGCCACCAAAATGGCCATGACCTATGGCGAGTATGCCATCACAGAGGCCGGCTTCGGTGCCGACCTGGGCGCAGAGAAGTTTTTCGACATCAAATGCCGCAAGACGGGGCTGTCTCCGGTGCTCACCATGATTGTCACCACCCTGCAGGGCTTGAAGATGCACGGCGGCGTGGACGTGAAAGCCATCAAGGAGCCCAACCGCGAAGGCGTTGTCAACGGCTTTGCCAATCTTGACAAGCATATCCGCAACACCCGGAGTTTCGGCCAGACCGTCCTGGTGTGCCTGAACCATTATTCCTTCGATACGGAGGACGAGATGGAAATGGTGCGCCGGCATTGTGAGGAAATAGGCGTGCCTTTTGTCGTGAACGATGCCTACCTGCGGGGCGGCGAGGGTGCCGAGGACCTGGCCCGCATGGTGGTCCGGCTCATCGAAGAGCAGCCCTCCCAGCCGCTGGCCTTTGCCTATACCGACGACATGACCCCCAAGGCCAAGATCGAAGCCGTGGCTTCCAAGATATACGGCGCGGCCGAGGTGTCATTTTCGCCCGAAGCCCTGAAAAAACTGAAACAGGCCGAGGAGATGGGCTATGCCTGGTTCCCGGTCTGCATCGCCAAGACGCAGTTCTCCTTCTCGCAGGATCCCAAGGCCTACGGCGTCCCCACCGGATTCACCTTCAACATCATGGATGTGGTGATCAATTCGGGTGCAGAGATGCTGGTGGCCATCGCCGGCGACATCATCCGCATGCCCGGTCTGCCCAAGGAGCCGCAGGCCATGCATATCTTCGTCAAGGACGGCCTGATCGAAGGCTTGAACTGATGCTGTGTCGGGCACTATCGGATTGATAGCCGGTCGGACGTGGAAAGATAGCGTTGTCTCAGGAGGAGGATGTCCTCATCACTGAGGCCCATGGGCCCTTTCAGGTAGGCTTCCATGGAGCCGTACTCAAGGTCGATACGGTCGAGTGCCTTGACAAAATTGTCTGTGTTGCAGCCCAGGAAGGCTTTAACGACACCGATTTCCTCTTCTTTGCCTCCCCAGAAGCGTACCCGGCGACTGTATTTTTTCACGTCTTTCTCATAGACGCGGTTAGTGGCATCGAAATCGGCCACGATGGTGGCGCGGTCGGCACCCAGGGCGGCCAGCAACAGGGCCGACGCTATGCCGGTGCGGTCTTTGCCCTGCGTGCAGTGGTAGAGCACGGCACCGCTCTCCGTGTCAAGCACCTCGCGGAAGAAAGCGGCGTACTGGCGCTGGCACTGGGGGTCGAAAAGCAGCGTGGGATACATCTCACGGGCCACTTTTTGGGCTTTCTCGTTGAAGGCAATCATCACGATGATTTTCTTGACATCGAATTTTTTGCGGCCGGTCAGTTTTTTCTTCTCCTTCTCGGTGGCCTGGGCGGCGGCGTTGCCGCTGGCATCGACGGGAAGGGTGATATATTCGGCCCCCGCGATGAAGCGGTCAGCTTTGCCTTGTTTTTCTTCCTCTTTGCGGAAATCAATGACTTTGGCCACAGGCAGGCTGGCAAGGTATTGCAAGTCGGCCTCGGTGGCGTCGGCCAGGGAAGCCGTCCTCAGCAGCAGGTTGCTGCGAACCGCTGATTCGCCTGGCGTGGTGTAGCCCCCCAGGTCTCTGGCATTGACGATGCCTTTGACGGGGATGAACTGTTGCGACGAAACGGGGAGTGTGACTGCCATGATTGCCAGGATAAGGGGAAAGAAGTGTTTCATTGCTTGTAGTATTGCTTTACGAGCCGTCTGACATAAATGCCGAAGAAAACCTTTTCCGCCAGGGTGGGGGCCACGAAATGGGTGCGAACGATGATGTCGAGGCAGGCGAACTTGCCTGCCATATGGTCGAACTCGGTATGGTCGTCGAGGCCCGTATAGGCCTTGGCGAAGGCATCCCAAAAGCGCATCAACTGTTCCTTGGTCATGTGGAAGATGTCCTGCACCTGTTTCATGGATGAATATACCTTGCACACCTGGAACAGATGGCCGATATCGAACATAGGGTCACCGTGGGCAACACGGTCCAGGTCGATCCAGTAGCATTTGCCATCCGACATGATGAGGTTGCCCGTCTGGAAATCACCGTGCACGCAGTGGTCGTTTTCGGGGATGGACTCGGCAAACGAGCGGATCAGTTCCCGGTTTCTGCGAGAAACAAAAGAGGCCTTGCTGATGGCTTGGAGCACCTGCTCCCTGCGGCTGGGAAAGAATGTGGTGTCGCAAGGGGTGGCAAACAGTTGCTTGCCCTGCTCGCACAGTAGGGCAGCCATTTCCTCGATGCGCTGCGGCTCGTCGTGACAGATGCGCGACAGGGACTTCTTGTGCTTGATGCGCTGGGCGATGGTGGCGTAAGCATCGCCCACACGCACCATTTCATACATCTTGGGGGTGGGCAGTCCCAGGCGCTCCACTGCCTGTGACACTTCGTACTCATGCTTGACAGTGTCCAGGCAACTGAGTCGCGGTTTGTTGACTTTCAGGATGATGTCGCTCTGGGATGGGTTCTCGTAGGTGACTCCGTTGCCGCCTTCGCCCACTTTGGTCCAGGCGCTCAGGTCGATGTTTCTGTATTCGCTCATAGGGACAGGATGCTGGTTGTCCGATCGATGAATCGGTCTTTTTCGCCGCCAAAGGTAATCATTTCCCTGCAATCAAAGCTGTAGATGTTGTATATTTGCATCGTCGTTGACTGGTCAACGATATTTTTTTTCGACTTTTTCCAACCTTTCGCCCGGTGCCCACGTCTAACTGGTGAAACCCTTCCGGAAAACGGGCTTAAGTCGAACTTTTTAAAGAATACAACTATGGATTTCGAAATTTTGATTCCAATCTGCATTTGTGTGGTATTACCCATCATGGTGGTGTGGCTCAGGACCCGCGCCCAGCAGAACGAGATTAACAGAAAAACTGAGATCATGCTCAAGGCCATCGAATCGGGTGTCTCCATCGACCCGGAGTTATTCAAGGTACAGTCGCAGCCGAAAAAGGCGAAAACCATGAAGGAAAAGCTGTTGGGCCGCCTCACCGGTGCCTGCATCAACACCCTGCTGGGTGTAGCTGCCCTGATTGGAGGCGTCTTCTCTTGGAACAGAATCGACGGCCAAGAAGGTAGTGTCTTCCTTCTGGGTGTCGGAGGCATCCTCCTGGCTATCGGTATCGCCCTGTTTATCGTGTATTTCGTGGGCAAGCGCATGCTGGCTTCAGAGATTGCCGCCGAAGAGCGTGAACTGCAGAAATAAGGCATGACCCGGGAGCGGTTTATCGAACATGTGCGAGTGGAGCAGGAACCTCTGAGAAGGTTCCTGCTTGCGCTGTGCAACGGCAATGCCTCCCTGGCCGACGATCTGGCACAGGACGCCCTGGTGCGGGCCTATGTGGCTTCGGGCTCCTTCCTGGGTCTTTCAAAATTCAGCACCTGGCTCCTTAGGATTGCCTACAACTGCTACATAGACCATTGCCGCCGGTCGCAGGCCGAGCAGGTGCCCCTGGAACTGGCCGCCGATGTGCCCTGTCTGGATGCCGCAGACGCTTCTTTTCGCTATGAGGGGCTCTATCAGGCCCTCGAGCGCCTGCCGGGCAAGGAAAAGGCCGCCATCGCCCTGTTCTACTTCGAAGATCGCAGCATCAAGGAGATCGCGACCATCCTCGATATGCCGCAAGGCACCGTGAAATACCATCTTTCGATGGGACGGACCCATTTAAGACAAATGATACAATGAGATGAAAGACATAGACGAAATCCTTCGCAATAACAGGCCTGTCGTTAAAGACAACCCCACCTTCCTGCTCGAGACCAAACACCGTCTGGAAGCCGTGGAGGGCATCAAGGCTGAAGTGGACCGACAGCGTAGCTACGGCCGGACGGCGCTGATCGTGGCCCTGATTGCCGGACTGGCCGTCGGTGTACTGGCGACAGCGCTCGCCTTCCTCTTCCCGGTCGACACTCAGTCGGTCGAAGAAGGCCTGTGGCAGAGCATCCGCCTTTTCCTCGAGAGCTGGAAACAATACCTCATTTACCCGGTGGCCGTCCTGGCCGTCGCCCTGAGCCTGGTCGTTTCAGCAGGCAACCGGACATCATTGGGCAACCGGTAGCAGAAAAAAAATCAGGAAATAATAGGAGGATTCGTAATTATTTCCTTACTTTGCCGTCGTAAGTTGTTATAAAGTGAAATTAATACACTAAATCATTGTATAAACATCACTTTATTAAAAGTTAGGTTTTTGCTTATGACGGACTTTTATGAGTTTTCCACCCCGGAACTTGTGCGATTGCTCGGCAGTCGTTTCAAGGAATACAGGATGTACTGCAATCTTACTCAAAAAGAGGTTGCTCAGCAGTCGGGTATCGGTCAAACGACCATCTGCAAATTTGAAAATGGTACGGCAGGGAATCTCTCCCTTTCAACATTCATCCTGCTTATGAGGGTTGTCGGCCGAGTAAATGCTTTTGACGACTTGATGCCCGAATTGCCAGAGTCACCTTATCTCATCCGTAAGGAGAAAAAAGCACCGCAACGGATTCGTCATCCCAAAAAGTAAAGTGCCATGATCAAGTTGTTGAAAGTGATTCTGTGGGGGGAGGAAATAGGCCGTTTGGCATGGGATGAGCGTCGCAGCCTTTCCTATTTTGTTTATCATCCCGAATTCATCAAAAAGGGAGTGAGCATATCTCCGTTGACCGCTCCGGTAGATGGGGCTCGAGCCCATGTTCCTGTGTGGGCCGGAGAAGCAAAAATATATCAAAGACTGCCTGCATTTGTGGCTGACTCATTGCCCGATGCATGGGGTAGCCAACTGTTCGATCTTTGGCGGCGACAGAACCATCTGGCAAATGCTGACATCACTCCTTTGGACAAACTTTCGTTTATCGGTCGACGAGGTATGGGCGCCTTGGAGTTCGAACCGGAGTTGTTGCATGAAAAGAGAGCATCCAAGATAGACATGAAGTCGTTGGCGGAGTTGGCTGAGCGGGTTTACACGGAACGCGAAAATGCCCGTATCCTGCCCGATGAGTCTATCACTCTGCAATCGTTGTTGACTGTCGGCACCTCTGCCGGTGGCCGTCAACCCAAGGCCATCATTGCCATCAACCAACAGACGGGAGAGATTCGCAGCGGTCAGATTGCCGGTCTGGAAGGATATGACTATTACATACTGAAATTTGGTAATTCGCAGTACTGTTCCGCAGAACTGGAGATGTCCTATTATGAAATGGCAACCATGGCAGGCATCCGGATGATGCCCTCCCGCCTGTATGTTGTTGATGGTAACAACCATTTCATAACCAGGCGCTTCGATCGTGATGGCGAAAAGAAAATACATATACAGACATTGGCGGCCATGAATCCGCAGGCCGACAGCTATGGACAACTGATAGACACCTGCCGTAAACTCCATTTGCCCGAGTCGGACTGTCAAGAAGTGTTCCGCAGAATGGTTTTCAATGTTTTGGCCAATAATACCGACGACCACAACAAAAATTTTTCGTTTGTCATGCAAGAAGATGGTTCGTGGCGGTTGTCACCGGCATACGATATCAACTACATCATCGGACCTGGCGGTTTCCTGCCCAATGAGGATCATTGCATGTATGTCAGAGCCAAGCTCCGTAATATCACTCGTGACGATGCCATCCAGTTTGCCCGTGAGAATGGTATTCACCGGCCTGATGCCATCATACGTGACGTGTCGGCAACCTTGAGGCAATTCCGGGCCACTGCTCTGAAATACGGCGTGTCGGAGCCATGGATGGGCAGAGTGGAGGCAACAATAGTCGACCACCTGAGATCATGGGGAGAGTGGGAGGAGGATGTTGTCAATCCCGAACAGATTATCAACGGCCATACGGTAAGTAATGTCCGTATCGAGCAGACCTACAAAGGTAATTACCATCTTCTTGCAACCATCGACGGCAAAAACTGTAAATTTGTCGTTAGCAAAAACAAAGAGGAATTTGCCTTGATAGAAAGGGTAGGTATTGCCAATATCACTTCTGGGCAGTTAAAGGCAATGGTGGAAAAGTTTTTCAAACTAAAGCAGTGATCGATGATTGACCTTTTCGATTTGGTATATATGGCCATCTTGGTTGTTGTAATCATGATGGTTCCCATCGTATGGGGTATATTCTTCAGCAAGAAACGAGATAAGGCATGTGAGTCGAAATATACCTGCATAGCGTATTACAATGGCGCTGTCGACTGGGTGTTGTACCAGGCGCCGGCTCATTTTTTGCAACCCAAGCCAGGCATCTTCCTCGACAGCCGCATCGTGGGCGGTGTGAAGGCCGATGGGCACGAAGTGAAGGATCCGAAAGTCCGGGTCAAAGGCTACCGGGAGGAGACGACGGTCCACCGTCGACCTCTCAAAGGAGCGGCCATGACGCTGCTGGGCGGTGCTGTGGGCGGTCGCCGGGGCGCGATGCTCGGTGCCTTTGCGGGCTCCCCCCGGGTGGAGACCAACCAGGTGCCTGTCTATGAGCCGGTGGAAAGGTCGTATTTCAGGGTGTTTGTGTACGACTGGCAAGGCTGGCCGTTGGTGGACTACACTTCCGATATGAAGCACGAATACGAGGCTTTGGTCGATTTTTATCAACGTATTATCAAGGATAACGAAACTATGGAACAGAAATTTTGCCAGAGCTGCGGCATGCCGCTTAGCAGCGAAGTCATGGGCACCGAGGCCGACGGAAGCCCGAGCGAGGACTATTGCAAGTATTGCTATGCCGACGGCCATTTCCTGCAAGACTGCACGATGGACGAAATGATCGAGCATTGCGCCCAGTTTGTCGATGAGGTGAACAAGCATATGCCTGAGCCTCTCACCAAGTTGAAATACAAGCAGATGATGCAAAGCTATTTCCCGATGCTCAAACGCTGGAAGAAATAGTTCATCAGTCGTTTTCTCGCCTCACCATACAAGCAAGCTTGTCTGGATCCGGCTTAACGAAAACGTTCGATTATCATCAGTCGTTTTCTTATTTCCCTTCGCGAAGGGCCTGGGCGGTGCGGAAGATGGTATCGACCTTGTCGTCGGTGACCTGGTCGTCCATGTTGATGCAGCAGAGTCCGGTCAGTTCGAGCGGGCCGCTGTCGCCGACCAGACGGCGGATGTGGCCTTCAAGCTCGTCGCACGTCATGCGGTTGATGCTCACCGGATCCAGACGGACATTGAGCAAGGTATGGGGCAGGGCTTGACGCAAGATCTTCATGTCGCCGCCCCAGCCGGCATCGAGGAAGGCCAGATGGGGGATCAGGGCCATCTTTTCGGCCATGCGGTGCGGATCGGGACCGCAGTAGTGGATGCCGTAGGGCTGATATTTCTTGCTCCACTCGATGTCGTAGGGCAGCAGGAACTCCTCATACTGGTCTTCAGAGATCATGGTGTGCGAGCATTCGGAGTGCAGATAGACCGAACCCTTGATGTTGACGACGTTGCGGTTGACCGAGATGGAGTTGGTGCCCGTCAAGCCTTGGATGTAGCAGAAGAAACGCTCGATGACGGCGGCAATCTTGTCGAAATAGGCTTTCACACTGTCGGGGTCGAGCATCATGTCGAGCAGGATGTTCTCACCCTTGAGGTCCATGGCCAGGTTCAGTATGCCGCTCCAATTGATATCGCCCGTGACATAGCCGTAGGTCTGCTTGAGCTCAGCGACAAGCTTTTCCAGCCGCTTGAAGGCCGGGCCCCGGAAGGCACCCTCGACATCCACCTCGAAATCTTCCCGGTGGGCGCAGATCACCTGGGGGGCTGCATCGTCGCTGTAGCGGATCTCGCAGCCGAGCATTTCGGAGAGCAGGTAGCCGGCGGCATTGTGGACGGCACCGATCTGGGGCAGCATCTTGCCCTTGTCGGCGCCCAGGCCCCAGCGGCCGAAGCGCTCGTAGAGTTCGCGCTCCATGCGCTCTTCGCTCTCGACTCGTTTTCGGGTGTTATAGAAGAAATCCTCGTCGAAGGTGATACCGCAGTGCTTGTTCCACCACGAAGGATGGAAGACGATTTCGACGGGAAGGACTTGGTTCTTGACAATGGATTCCATAGCGATGTATTGAGTGGGGCCGGCCCCAGTGCCTTGTCCTGAGGCCGGCCGATGTTTTATAGGATGATCAATAGAACAGCCAGTCGATGGAGGTGGATTCCTTCAGGCCGGCGTCGCGGGTCTTGAAATCGTTGACCTGCTTGGAGAAGCCCAGCACGAGGCACATGCCGCGGCCCAGCTGCAGTTTGTGCTGTCCGGCGGCAAACTGGTAGCTGTGCACATTGACAGCCGGCATACGGCCGATCTCCAGGGCATTGGCAATCTTGATGTCGGCCTGACCGTAGTCGTTGGCCGTGGCATCGGTCTCCAGCCGAGGAGCCTGCATGTAGCGGCTGCTCGGACTGATGGCGCGATAGTAGCCCACCCACAAGGTGACAGGCTCCTGGCAGCTGAACTCGATGGTGGTCTCGCCGTCGCGCTGCATCATGGTGTTGGTGCGCAGGGCCTTGAGGCCTTTCAGTTCGGGCGCAATCTGCATGATGGTTTCGGGACGGTCGTAGAAGAGGCTGGCGCCTTCGGCCAGTTCGACCCATTCACCCTGGGGGGCGATGACGTTGACATCGACGCTTTCGAAGGGCTTGAGGTTTTCGGTGGCGGCCTGGTTGTCTTTCAGCTTCTGGATGTTGGCTCCGAAATTGGCCAGCTCCTGCTCATACTGGGGCAGCAGCTCCCACCATTCCTTGTTGCGGCCGTTGGCACCGGTGGCCGGGATACGGCGCTGCGAGGTCTGCATGCTGTTGGCGTAGAGATAGGTGTCGCGGGTCAGGTCGACCAGACGGCGGTAGTCGTTGAGGCTCTTTTCCATCAGGGCGTAGGCCTTGTCAAGGTCGGCGAGGTCGTTGCTGTATTTGTAGCGCAACACGGCCATGGCGGCTTCGAGCTTGTAGTCGAAGCTGGTGGTGAAGGCTTCGTAGCAGTGGATGTCGTTCTTGAGGCGGGCAAACTCGTCGGCATTGCGGCTCACACTCTTCACCTTGTCGATGGCTTTGACGGCCAGACGGGCATGCTCGCGGGTCTGGGCAATCAAAAGCGGCGGCAGGTCGGTGCCTTCGTGGGCTTCACCCTTCCATTCCCTCTCGGCCCAGACTTCGAGCTTCTCGCCCAACGGACCGCAGGAGTTGGCAAAGTCGGGATAGACGGTCCAGCGGTTGGGGTTGACCAGCTGGCTCATGAACATGCCCAGCAGGAAGCACTGGCGGTTGCCTTCGGTGATGCCGAACTTGCGCAGCAGCTTGGGCGAGATCTCGCCGGCCTGCTCATAGGCTTCCAGGATACGGCGGGCATCGCTGTGGCTGCAGCCGTACTGCTCGCTGAGCATGCGGCACCAGTAGTCGATTTCGTCGTTGCGGTCACGACCGTCCTTCCAGGCGTAACGGCCCCAGGCCTGATACCAGATCCAGTCGCGCTCCATCTCTTTGAGGCGGCTGCCGTCGGCAAGTTTGTCGGCTGTGTAGGGCCAATCCCAATAGGAAGCCTGGGGATAGAGATGCAGACCGTTGCCACCGTGGATTTCGTGCATGGCCTTGACGCTCTTCTGGATGAAGTCGGGCGAACCATAGCGGAAAGGCTCCAGGTTGGCCAGGATATGGACGTTCTCGATGTGGACCGACCCCAGCGAGCTGAGCGAACGGTGCGTCTCGGTCCATGGACCGCGGGGCTCGTAGGTGCAGAGCGACTCGCCGTTGTATTTGTTCATTGTGTAGAGGTTCTTGTAGATGGGCAGGGCAGCGTCCATCACCATCTTGCAGTTGGTGTCGTGGGCACGCAGCACGATGGGCGGCTCCTGTTCGATGCCCAGGGCCTTCAGACCATCCTGCACGCCGGGGATGATGGTCTTGGTGAACCAGTTCACGTCGTCGTCCCAGGTGTTCATGGCCTCACCCAGGCAGACCAACAGGCCCACGTTGGGATATTTCTCGATGAAGGCGGCCACCGACTTGCGGGTGTAGTCGGAGAGCAGCGGCGTGATGACCACATTGCGGTTCTGGGTGGGGATGCCATGATGCTCGGCAAAGGGCTGCGACACGATGATGTTGTAGAACATCTGGATGACCCAGATACCGCGCTTGTTGGCTTCGGTGGTGAGGAAGCTGAAGATTTCCTCGTTCTTCTGGAAATCCTCTTCGCTCACTTCCAGGGCATAAGGGTAGTCGGGCAGCTTGACCAGCGAGGCAAAGGGATGGCCGTTCCACAGGTAGAGCGAGTTCATGCGGTTCTCGACCAGCATGTCGAGATACTCGATCCAGAGATCCTTGTCGTAAAACCAGGGGAAGAGCTCTTCGGTGTAGGGGTATTCATAGACCTTGCGGCCGGGCAGCCAGTAGGTCTTCTGCACGCCGATGCAGGTGCCTCGCAGCACCATCTCGGGCTGGTCGGAGAAGTCGATTTGGGCGGGCAGGCGCTTGTCGGCAGCCAGCCGGTCGCACAGCTCCAGACAGCCGTAGAGGGCGCCGCTGGCATCGTAGCCCAGCACGTAGAGGCGCTGGTCCTGACGGCTCAGACGGAAGGCTTCCTTGGCCTGGGGAGCTTCAATGCCGGCCTGTTGCATGAGGGCATCGGCCTGGGTGCCGATGACAATCTCCAGCACGGGGGTCTCGTCCTGCCGGGTTTCCTCACAGACGAGGGTGTAGCCGCAGTCGGTCAGGGCGGCCGTCAGTTTCTCGGCAGCAAATGTGGTACGCGGGTTGTTTTCGTCTGCCAGGACGATTTTGACCTGTTCCAGGGGGGCGTCTTTGTGACAAGCCGCCAGCAGCAGGGCAAGAGCAAGCGTAATGAACAAAAATCTCAGTTTCATAAGTTTTCTATTTAAAGGTTGTTTGAATGTATTCTTTCATTTCGTCGGCCACAAACTGCACGGCGGTGCCGATGACTATCTGCACGCTGCCACGTCCTGGGCGGATGAGCCCTTTGACACCGGCAGCCTTGATGGCAGCCTCATCGACCAGGCTGTCGTCATTGACTTCGATGCGCAGGCGTGAGATGCAGTGGTCCAGGCTGGCAATGTTGGCGCTGCCGCCCAGGGCTTCGGTCAGGCACCGGGCCAGTGAGGGCTGGGCATCGGGGTTTGCGGGACTTGGCTCTGCGGTCGGTGTTTTGCCGGTGCGTGCCGGTGTGCTGTCTTTTTCGCGGCCCGGGGTAGGCAGGTCAAAGCGCAGGATCAGTGTGCGGAACACCAGGTAATAGACCACGGCCACACCTGCTCCGATGGGCAGCAACCACAGCGGGTGGAGGGCCATGGGTGCCTTCATGCAGAGCAGGTAATCGACCAGCCCGGCACTGAAGTTGAAGCCGGCCCTGACGGGCAGCAAGGCCACCACATAGGCTGTCAGGCCGCTCAAGACGGCATGGGCCAGGTAGAGCCCGGGGGCCAGGAACATGAAGGCAAATTCCAGCGGCTCGGTGACGCCCGTCAGGAAGGAACTGACGGCGGCGGCCAGCAACAATCCACCCGCGGTGCGGCGACGTTCCGGGCGGGCCGTATGGTACATGGCCAGGGCGGCTGCCGGCAGGCCGAACATCATCATGGGGAAGAAGCCCGACATATACTGGCCGGTCTGGCCCAGCGTGCCCTGTCCGCTCCAGAAATTGCCCAGGTCGTTGATGCCGGCCACATCAAACCAGAATACCTGGTTCAGGGCGTGGTGCAGCCCAAAGGGAATGAGCAGGCGGTTCAAAAATACATAGACGCCGGCTCCCACGGCACCGAAGTGCATGATCCAGCGACCCAGGGCGATCAGGGCATTATAGAGCCAGGGCCAGACGAAGAACAGCGGCAGGCAGATGAGGCAGCTCAGGCCGGCGGCGACGATGGCCACCGAGCGTTTGCCGCTGAAAAACGACAGGGCCTCAGGCAGGCGGGTATCCTTGAAACGGTTGTACGACCAGGCGCCGATCACCCCGGCGAGGATGGCGATAAACACGTTTTCGGTCTTGGCAAAGGCCGGGTCGGCTTCATGACCGCTGAGCAGGCTCACGCCACGGGTCGACAGCAGGCTCACCAGCACAATCCAGCTCACCAGCCCGGCCAGGGCGGAGACCCCGCCGCGGTCGTCGGACATGCCCACCGCAATGCCGATGGCAAACAGGATGGGGATGTGCTCGATGACGGCACCGCCGGCTTGCTGCAGGAAGGTGGCCGCCACATTGACACCTGCCACCGATTCTATCCAGTAGCCGATACCGATGAGGATACCGGCCACCGGCAGACAGGCCACCGGCAGCATCAACGATTTTCCCAGTCTTTGCAGATACTTCATCATAGGCGGTTATGGCATGGTGGCTCTCAGAGCCTTGGCGGCCTGGACCTCATCAGGCCCCTCCACGGTGACCTTCATCCGGTCGCCCTGCTTGAGTTCCAGGGTCATGAGCGCCAGAATGCTGTTCAGGGGGATGGTCCTGCCCTTGGCATTGAGGCTGAATTCGGACTTGAAACTGAAGGCCGTCTTGATCATCAGGGCGGCGGGCCGGGCGTGCATGCCCAGCGGATCCATTATGACATGATTGATTAATCGCATAGTTGACGGATTTTAGCTTTGACAGAGATTATACGGGATGGACTTACCGACAGGCGGGTCAGGCCCAGTTGCAACAACTGGGGCAGGGCTTCCACGTCGCGGGCCAGTTCGCCGCAGAGGCTCAGGC